>JAYEGZ010000058.1:0-4068 GCA_034659315.1 Methanobacteriota archaeon | reverse complement strand
TCTCTTTTCTGGGGCTCGGGGATCCTGTGGCAAGGAGCTGGGGCACGACGTTCTATTACGCATTCGAGTGCCCGACCCTCATCACGTCGGATGTCTGGATGTGGTGGATGCTCCCGCCCGGGCTCTGCATCGTCGCAACCGTGCTCGGGTTCACGTTCGTTGGGTACGCTCTTGAGGAGCGGCTGAACCCAAAATTAGGGACCGTGGTGGGGATGGAAGCATGATACTCAGAATCTCTGAGCTGAAGACTCATTTTTCGACTCCGGACGGACTCGTGAGAGCGGTTGATACGATTGATCTCTCGATACGTGAGAGGGAGACTGTTGGCTTGATCGGCGAAACAGGCTGCGGGAAGACGGTACTTGGTCTTACGCTCATGCGTCTTCTACAGTCGTCCACAACGATAGAGGGAACGATTCTATATAAGGGAACGAATCTTCTTAAGATCAGTGAGGCAGAGATGAGGCGGATCCGGGGAGAAGAGATCGCAATAATCCTCCAGAACCCGACGACCTCCCTAAACCCGGTCATGCGTGTGGGTGAGCAGATTGCAGAGGCGATCCGACTCCATCAGGGGCTGAACAAGAATGATGCAGCAAAGAAGGCGATCGAGATGCTTGATGCGGTCAGGATCCCGTCGCCGTCCCGGCGTGCGAACGAATACCCGCATGAGTTCAGCGGAGGCATGAAGCAGCGCGTCATGATCGCAATGGGGCTTGCATGTAATCCTTCACTCATCATCGCAGACGAACCCACAAAAGGGCTCGATGTCACGATAAAGTCACAGATCATAAGACTCCTGAAAGAGGTGACGGAAGATACTGCGATGCTCATCATAACTCATGACCTTGGCGTTGCAAGATCGCTCTGTGACCGGATTGCGCTTATGTATGCAGGAGAGCTGGTGGAATGTGCGCCGGCAGGTGAGATCTTTGACGCCCCGTTGCACCCGTACACCAGAGGGTTTTTAGGCTCGCTTCCGAGAAATGGGCTTGTGCCGATACCTGGCATGAGTCCATCACTCATCAATCTCCCGGATGGGTGCAGGTTTCATCCGAGATGTGCAAATGCTAAGGCGATATGCCGGAAGAAACATCCGGATATGATCGAGATCGAAGACGGACATTTTGTGAGGTGTTTTGATGCTTGAGGTTGCCGGATTGACAAAATATTTTTCATCAGGGCTTATACGGAAACGATATCAGAGAGCGGTTGATGACGTATCATTCAAAATCGAGAAGGGCGAAACGCTTGGACTTGTCGGGGAGAGCGGATGTGGTAAGACAACGGTGGGCAGGTTGATCCTGCGATTGACCAAACCAACCGGTGGGAAAGTGTTGTTCGATGGTACCGATCTCCTTGCGCTAAATAGAAGAGAACTGCTTGCGATCAGACCCAGAATACAGATGATCTTCCAGGATCCCGATTCCTCGCTCAATCCGAGGATGAAGATCGGAACAAGCATCGCAGAACCTTTGAAATTGCATGACACGATCCCGGAAGCAAAAAGAGAGCAGAGGATCAGAGAACTGATAGAGACCGTGGGGCTCAACCCGGAGCACGTCAACCGTTACCCCTATCAACTGAGCGGAGGGCAGAACCAGCGTGTTGTGCTTGCAAGGATTCTTGCGATGAATCCTGATCTTATCATCGCTGATGAGCCTACATCCTCACTGGACGTCTCGGTTCAGGCGCAGATCCTGAATCTGATGAAGGATCTGCAGAAGGAGTTTGATCACACATATCTCTTCATATCCCATGACCTTGATGTTGTCAGGATAATGGCTGATCGCATCGCAGTAATGTATCTCGGGCGGCTGGTTGAGATCGGAGATACCAGGGATATATACGATCACGCAAAGCATCCGTATACGCAGGCGTTGCTCTCTGCTGCCACGGTGGATGAGGGGCGAGAGCAGATCGTTCTTGAAGGTGAGACTTCAAGTCCGATTGATATGCCCGCGGGGTGCAGGTTTCATACGCGGTGTCCGTACCGGGAAGAACGGTGTGTGGCAGAGGGGCCGAAACTCCTTGAAGTTGGGAGAGACCATTATGTGGCATGTCATCTCGTTTGATGTTACGTATCAAAAGCTTTATATCCGAAATGATGCAAGGTTACGAAAAATATGATTATGAAGACTGAGCAAATTTCAAAAAAGATGTTACGGTTCATAGCGGTCGTGGCGTTCATAGTATTCACAGCCGGTGCGGCAGCACAAGAAGAAGAGAATGTTAGCGTCAGGGTCAATGCGCCTGAATTTGTATCTGGCACGTTTGATATCACAATCGATGTCCGTGATGTGATTGATCTGAACTCGGGACAGTTTGATCTCTCTTTTGATCCGGACGTTGTGAACGTGAATGATGTTTATGAGGGGATGATTGATGGCACCACGGTGCCAATAGATATGTGGCTCTTGGTGGGGGAGAACAGAGCTCGTGTGCTTTTCAAATTACCTGAAACTGGTCTGGTGAGCGGATCAGGATATCTAACAACGATCGCTTGTGAGGTGGTGGGAAATGACGGTGATGCCAGCGATCTTGAAGTATCTAATGGAGAACTTTTCAGCTATACATCCAATGACAACCCAATATTGGGTGGTAACACCGAACACAAAGAGATAAATGCAGACTGGTCTGGCGATGTGGTGACTGTTGGTAATGCTGACGTGGTTGGCGCTGCAGCAACAGCATCGACGCCGGTACAGACCGCAACACCGCGATCGTCCCCCTCGTCGCTCGATTTGGGTGTGGGATTGGTTACCGCATCCACGCCTACAACAGGGCATACATCAGATGCGGCAGTACCGGTCGAAACATCCGGGGCAGATGAACCTGGTGGATGGGGCATGTTAGTGAAACACAATTTTATTGGGACTTACTTATTTATTGGATTGCTGGCTTTCGCATATACACTGATGTTACTCAGATAATTATGTACCAAAATAAAACCTTACAACGACTTGTGATCATTGTGCTGATACTAATAATATCTACGATCTTTGCAGCATACGCGGCAGCGGAGACGATAGTCAGTGTTGATGCCCCGGAGTACATACCCGGTGACACATTCGAAGTTGAAATAAAGATTGAAGACGTTTATGAATTAGATACCGGAGAGTTTCATCTTCTCTTTGATCCAAATGTTGTGGATGTAACCGGTGTTACGGATGGAAACATAGGGGGGATGAACATAGGGTTTGCGAATGAGCGTAGCGATAACATCCATGGCATTGGCATCATCAAGGTAACGTTTGATATCAGTGGCACGAGCGGAGCAAGCGGTTCGGGGAGTCTGGCAACGGTTGGTTTTGAGGTGATTGGAACAGATGGGGATTGTAGCATCCTGAATATATCCAACCCAAACCCCATATATAGCCCCATAACAGACTTCCATGAAGGAAAACTCTGGGATGGGTCCACTGAAGAGATAATCGCCAAATGGGATAACGACATCGTTTGCATCGGTGATCACTCCTCGTTTGACGATCCTGCAGGTTCTGACAATCCAACAGATTCCAATGCTATAACACAGGATGCGCCGGACGCTAAAGTTACTATTTTTGTTGAAAATCGCGACGACGACGACTTATTCGTCAAGCTATATATCGATAGGGATTTTCTAAAGCAAGAAGAAGTCAAAGACGGTGACAACGAGGTATATTATGATGGTTACAGATTGTCTGAAGGGGTTCACATTTTCGAGATCGGGTGGCACGATCACGACACTGGTAAAGATTATGTAAAAACCAAAGAATGCAGCGTTGCAGGTATAACTGCTGTGACCCTTATGACCGATGAACACACCGAAGATGATGACAAGCTCAGTGCCAATGTGTATGTGAAGAACCTTGACAATGATGGTCTGGACGTTTACCTATACATTGATGGGGTGTACAGAAAGTACAAGAGCATCACATCAGGTAGTATCGGCGACTATGGTGAATATGAGTTTGAGGAGGATGATGATACCTTACATTTGTTCAGGATCGAATGGTTCGATCCGGAAACTAATGTAACATACGAAAAGATCGTTAGAAGTTACATAACAAGTGAAGAAGCTGTGAC
>JAYEGZ010000057.1:0-4070 GCA_034659315.1 Methanobacteriota archaeon | reverse complement strand
TTTGTACCGTTAGGCCCTTTTTAAAACTCCGCATGACATTGAGCATGTGCGTACAATCATCCCCCTATCGGATATTATGGCGCGGACTCTTTTATTTCATTAACTATCTTGAATTGGGACACTACCGCATATTCAAATGTCCCATCTCGCACACTCTTGATGATCTTTTTAAGTTCTTCTCCGCGCTGTTTGGGGGGCATAAGATGGAATCAACCAACAAGTATATAAGCATAGCGGTACATACATCCATATAATGTGTAGCTTATGCAATGTTTCCGCGATGATCGTATGTAGAAATACGATTATGTCAAGCATGTTGGTCATGGCATTCCATGGTGCCGCGTGGTCAAACTTGCAGATTGGGGTTGTGGAGTGATGGGGCAGTTGGTTGGATAATAATGTCCCAAAGCCCATCATCTGCTCTGATTGATATTAAATCTAAAAAATTTATACTATCTATGTTTTCTAATCCACTTTTAACCCTTTCAGCCAGATACTCTGATCCAGTTCTCCTTTTTATTACGGCAACAACTTCCACCAGCACAGTACAAGGTTCCAACGCCACGAATTCTCCATTTTTCACTCTTTCGAGCAGACGCTTACATATTTCATGTTTCTCTTCCTGTTCCCTCAACGCTGCAACTATTACAGAACTATCAAGCGTCAGATAAGTTACCATTGCTTCTCTCTTTGACTTTTAATCTCTTCCACGGCAGATGGACCGCTCCACTCTTTTGAAATATGCTTCGATGCTGTTATCAGCTCATTCCACGCCTTTTCATCCTTCTGTTCATCCCTGTGCCCCAGACCAACAACGACTCGTTTTATCTGAACCAATTCCTGCATTATAATGTCCAGGTGCGCTCCAAGAGTTTTGCAATTCAGGAGTTTGTAAATCCTGCATAGTATCACCCGTCAATACTTTAATTTCATCACCAGGATATAATTCTCAATCGCTTCTCTTAAATCATCTCTTTCCAGCGCAAAATCGATGATCGCTCTTATGTAATCGGCTTTATCCCCGGCATCGTATCGCTTTCCCCTGAACGTGTACGCACAAACACCCTCCCGATCAACAAGCATCCTTATGGCATCGGTCAGTTGTATCTCGCCCCCAAACCCGGGTTCTACCTTCCTGATGCACGAGAATATTGCCGGCGTAAGAATGTATCTCCCGATCGCCCCCATCTTTGATGGTGCGTCGCGCGCATTTGGTTTTTCGATAATATCCTCGACACGGTAGATCGACTCATCGATCTTGCTGCATTTTACGATCCCGTATTTACTCACGTCATCTACCGCTTCCACTGCCAGCACAGAGCACTTACGCATATTATAAACGTCCATCAACTGTTTTATGCAGAGTTCTCCCCTGATAATGTCATCACCAAGTAACACTGCGAATGGTTCATCGCCGACGTGCCTTTCCGCCCGAAGCACTGCATCTCCAAGCCCTCTTGGCTCTTTCTGCCGTATGTAATGAATATCCACCATCGAAGAGATGTCTCGCACTTCCTGTAACAACTCACCCTTCCCGTTTTTGAGGAGATGGCTTTCAAGTTCCGGAGATGTGTCAAAATAGTCTTCCACAGCCCGTTTGCTCCTGCCCGTGATGATCAGGATATCCTCGATTCCGGAAGCAACCGCCTCTTCCACAACGAAATGTATGATCGGTTTATCGATGATCGGGAGCATTTCCTTTGGCATCGACTTCGTAACAGGAAGAAACCTCGTCCCAAGACCCGCCGCAGGGATTACCGCCTTTTTAATCATTCATTCACCCCGTATTCTCTAGTTCTACCAGCATATACCCTCGTAAACCCCTCGATCAAGCGAGACCATTCGCCTGCCATCGATGACAACAACATCCCGCATAGCATCAAACTCCTGATCCAGCGACCTGAACTCATCCCACTCGGTCATGATCATGCAGGCATCAGCCCCATCGAGTGCGTCTTTGGCGCTGTCGCAGTACAAAATGTCCGGAAACACTTCCCGCATATTCCCAGATGCGAGCGGATCATAAGCAGCAACCGTTGCGCCCCGATTCAGGAGTTCTTTGATGACTGGTATCGATCTTGACTCGCGTATGTCATCGGTTTCGTTCTTGAACGAGAGTCCCAGAACTGCGATCCGCCTGTTGCGGACGTCACCGATCCGGTTTGTGAGCAGTTCGATCATGCGCATCGGCTGTTCCTCGTTTATCCGGATAACCGCATTTAACAGCAGCGGATCATATCCAAGCTCACCCGCCCTTCCAATCAGCCCCTTCACATCCTTCGGAAAGCACGATCCGCCAAAACCTGCGCCAGCATTCAGGAACTGCCTCTCAATCCTGAAATCATTCCCTATTGCAGACATGACCTCGTAGACGTCGATCCCGAGTTTCTTGCAGATGTTCCCGATTTCGTTTGCAAACGATATCTTCGTGGCAAGAAATGAGTTATTTGCGTACTTGATCATCTCTGCCGTTTTTGTGTCTGTTCGTGTGATCTTGCACGAAATATTTTCGTAGAGCCTGGCTACCGTATCTACGGCGCGTATATCCCCACCGATAACAATCTTGTCCGGATTCATGAAGTCATGCACCGCTTTTCCTTCCCGCAGGAACTCAGGGTTCATCGCAATCCCGGCAACCGCCCCCTCCACCCCACCTCCGCCATGTCCGTCGCCCCCATGCCCTTCAGATCTCATGTTTTCCCGGATGAGCGGCGCAACCACATCATCAGTCGTCCCCGGGACAACCGTGCTCTTGACCACCACGACGTGGTATGCATAACGTGCATCCGCACCCCGCTCTGCAAGTGCCTTTCCGATGCTCTTTGATGCGGAGCGGACGATCGAGAGATCGATCCGCCCGCCATCTCCGGACGGCGTCCCGACACAGATGAATGTCATCTCTGAGTTCAGAATCGCATCGTTGTAATCGTCTGTTGCCCGCAATCGTTTCCCCACATGCGTCTTCAGAAGCGCAGGAAGCCCGGGCTCGTGAATCGGAGGAATTCCGGCGTTTATCTGGTCAACCTTCGCCGCATCGATATCCACGCAAACCACGTTGTGACCGAGTTCTGCAAAACATGTGCCGGTTACTGTTCCAACATATCCAGTCCCGATGATCGCGACATTCATATGATATTACTATCGTCATGGCTCTTAATATCTCTTTGTTCATGTATCTACAATCTACAGACGATGAGTCTCCTTGCGCTGGATCGTCCGAAAGAGTCATTCAAGGTGGTAGCGGTGGCAGCAACAGCGAACATTCTGCTGGACATAACGTTGATTCCGATGCCGGGGATCACCGGTGCTGCGATAACAACACTTTTGACGATGACACTGAACGCTGTACTTGCATACCGTATGTTGAAGCGGATCATTGATGTGCGGCTGGAATACCCATCCGTCCGCAATATTCTGGTCGCATCAGCGATGATAGGGCTGTTCGTTGGCGTCTACCGTCTGGTGGTGGCGCTTTCCAGCATCTGGCTCACACTGGTTCCGGTGGCGGTTGGCGCTATCATATATGGCGTCGTGCTGCTGAAGCCTTGACCGGGGCATTCATGATGAACTTCGGGCGATTGGGTGTGCGGTTGCCGCGGTGGCTGTAGGTATAGGTTATGGAGTGCAGGTGTAATGGCTACCCGTTCTCTTTTCTGATTCTATAAACATTCGACCACTCACGCTTTGAGGCAAAATTCACCGATGCACCTACCTATGCCAATGAGGCGTCATGCCCCCATAATCTCAAGATACCCAAACTCTCCGGATATTATGCCACCGTCACGATCAACCTTCGCATCCACACCAAACTCCTTAAGCTCCCGTACCATCCCCTTCACAGGAGATTCTCTCGTATCCGGTACATTCTCCTTGTACGTCAGACCCATAATCAGAACGGCCCATTTATCACCTTTGCAGAGCCCCTACAGTCTTTACGCCCTTCTTCTCCACGCCACCCAATCGGGCTCATCAGGTCTGCGTGAGCACGCCTTTCGTACTCGGGATGTCTGATCGCTCGATTGTCGCTGCCCTGGCAAGCGCGATCCCGAACGCCTTGAAGATCGCCTCGA
>JAYEGZ010000056.1:0-15427 GCA_034659315.1 Methanobacteriota archaeon | reverse complement strand
GTGCAGGACATTTGGGTTTCGCAGATTCAATCGAGAGCGCTGCAAATTCTCATCATGTGCGTGGCTATGTGTTTGATGTTCACAATCGCCGGATATCATCTGAAGATGCTGTGAATAAACTTTATCAGTCTTAGTATACCTCATCTGGATCAAACACCTTCTCGCCGACGATCTCGCCATCAATGCTCCGATAAAAGCATGATCTGTACCCAGTATGGCACGCTCCGCCGATCTGTTCAACTCTAAGCAGCAAGTCATCGCAATCGCAGTCTATCAGGATTTCATGCACCTTCTGAAGATGTCCTGAACTTTCACCCTTCTTCCAGAGCTTCTGTCGACTTCTGCTCCAGTAATGTGCTATATTTGTCTCCTGCGTCAGTTTGAATGCCTCTTCGTTCATGTACGCACACATTAAGACCTCGTTTGTCTGCACGTCCTGAACGACTACATGCACCAAGCTGTCTGTGTATTTTGGTTGAATGATGTCACCAGCCATTTGCATAACATGGCAACAGCTATATTAACATCTTCGCATAGCCAGAGATTGATCAAGCATGATGATTATTGGAATCGATGACACCGACTCACGAACAGAAGGCGGTTGCACAACATATCTTGCAGCAGTGCTGATAGAAAAACTGCAAGAATACGGAACTTTTGCCGATTACCCGCTTTTAATTCGACTGAACCCAAATATCAAGTACAAAACCCGGGGAAATGGTGCGATCGCGCTCAGCATTGAGATTGATGATAGCCGGCTGGGTGCAGCAAAAAAAATAGTTCTGGATGAAGTAGCAGACCAATCAAAATTATCGGATGAAAACACAAATCCTGGTGTGGTATTTCTAAATGGTGCATCGGGGAGCATGAAGGACGACCTGAAATCATTTTCAGGACGCGCGATACGGGATATTCTCCGGATAGATGATGCGAAACGTCTGATCAACGCGCACAAGATCGATTCTCACGAATTCAAGAACGGGCGTGGTCTGATCGGCGCACTCGCAGCAGCGGGCATCGCACTAAACGGCATTCCTGATCACACCTTCGAGCTGATTGCATACCGGGAACCGGGTCGCGCCAGCGCTGGTATACCAAGGGATGTTGATACAGATAGTATCAGGGAAGCAGACCTGCAAACATACCCGCGAACATGGGATACTGTCGATATCGCAAATGATACGGTAGTTTGCGTACCTCACGGAAACGACCCCGTATTATTTGGAATTCGCGGCGAGATGGATGGCGTTCTCGATGCGTTCAACTATATCATGTCAGAACCTGCCGAACGCGCCGTTATATTTCGGACAAACCAGGGAACCGATATGCATCTCATGAGGGCGGGACCTCCGATAGATCAGGTAAAGGACGGGCGTTCATACATTCTGGACGGAACGGTATGCGATCCGCCGCGGACAATTCATGGTGGGCACGTAATCTTCAAAATAGCAGACAAATCAGGAAAAACGATCGATTGTGCAGCATTTGAGCCAACAAAAAACTTTCGGGACACTGTCCGGAAACTGATAGCCGGGGACATCGTTGTTGTGTGCGGAAGCGCCAGCAACAAAACTGTCCACCTCGAAAAGATAAAGATCGAGCATCTGGCTGCTGGATATGACGTTACAAATCCTGTGTGCGCGTGTGGCAGACGCATGAAGTCGGCTGGCGTCGGGCAGGGTTATCGATGCAAGCAATGCGGGAGCACATCGAGCGCGCCTGACCGGGTGCTGGTCGAGCGGGATCTCGACACGGGCTGGTACGAGGTACCGCCCTGCGCAAGACGGCATATCGCAAAGCCGCTTGTGCGGTGTGTGGGTGGTGCGCGTCTGGTGCATCCGGGTAGGTGATCCGTGGGTCTGCCGGGTCAGAACAGTTGCCAGGAATAACAAATGTTAATACTATAGTTACTAAGATTAGGCACAATGGATAATATCAAGATAATGCACCCGCGGCCGAGTGCGATCGTTGCTGCGCTATACACGTTGCGCGATCTGGACACGGATGTGGCGATCCTGCACGGTCCACCCGGCTGCTCGTTCAAGCACGCCCGCCTCCTTGAGGAGGATGATTTGCGGGTGGTCACAACAGCAATGGATGACACCGATTTTGTCTTTGGCGGGCGTGAACTGCTCGCGTCGATGCTTGAGAAGGTGATCGACCTCTGGCACCCAAAGCGCGTCGGAATCGTTGGAACATGCACCAGCATGATCATAGGGGAGGACCTTCACCAGGCGATCGAAGACGTCAACACTGATATTCCGGTCATCGTGGTCGAGGTACATGCCGGGTACCATGAGAACACCCATGGAGTGATTATGACGCTCGAAGCAGCCCGGGATGTCGGCATCATTGATGATGTCGAGCTAAAGCGGCAGGAGATCCTGCTCAAAGAGGCGACCGCGCTCGAACAGAGACACGGGGCAGCAAGCAAGGCATATCTCGAACCATCCCGCGGCGACACCAAATACAGGGTCGCAGAACATGTCCTTGAATTGTTAAAAGCCGGGAAAAACTGTATAAACATACTGAATGCGAAGAAAGAGACTGCATACATGTTTGCTGACATCCCGCTTGCGGTCTGCGAGGTTGCAAAGCAGATCGGTTCTGATTCAAAGATCGTCAATATTGCAAATCTGAGCACGGACATCGGTCTTCCGAGAGTGCGGGGGTATGCAGAAGATATCCTGCGTGATCTATCGAGCGCGGATGTGGAGATCCACGAGATCATTGGTGGACTGGACGAGTATCCGATTGCCGGAGAACGTGCAGGTAAGATTATCGGTGAGAAATACCCTGGATTCGATTTCGCGATCATATCAGGAGTTCCGCACGCCGTTCCGATGGACGCGCTGTCCGGCATGGAAGTCATATCAGTCACCAACGGACCGCGGCAGGTGCTCCCCTTAAAAGAGATGGGTCACGATGCAGTCATGGTTGAGATCGATCTGCACCCAAAGACGCTCGGTGTCAATCACATCGTAGAATCCGAGTTTGGCGCGACGCTGCGAGAGTTTGTAGACACTGATTTACACGGATGGCGCCGATAATTGGTAGTGTGCCAATATACGATAGTTTATCATAGTATGTGATACAATTGTGGCCATCCTAAAAACACTCGCAAAAAGCTAAAAAATATAATCAACTACAGATAAATTATGATAGACGTGGATTGTTAACGTTATACTCATAGCGTTTACTTTTGTGTGCATCTACGGATATTTTGCATTGGAAATAATTATCATAAAAACTTTTTGGAAAGACAATATTGTCATTAACTATCTCGGAGTGTTATACTACCCGATAATTGTATAGTATACGTGAGATCTATTCAAAAACCCTGCGCGGATTATCCATCATCCACGCGACCGACTCTCAACCAGGCGCATCGGATTCGTTCTGGTTGCAGCCAGCGCGCCACGTTCATCCAGCCCCGCACCCACTGCTACCTTAAACGCCATTTCATCAGTGATTAAATCCTCTGGTGCATGAGTGTCTGTGTCCACGACCAGCGCACATCCGATTTCACTTGCAATCCGCGCAACATGCCCGTTTGTCCGGTTGTGCCCTGCTCGTGCTGTGATCTCAAGCGATATACCGCTTTCGCGTGCGAGTTCCGCCTCGTCAGGCGTGATGATGCCCGGATGTGCCAGGATATCAATATCCGCCCGGAGCGCGGCAGCATTTGTGCCCGGCGCCACTGGCTCTACCACGGTCTCGCCATGCACCACGATAATATCCGCACCAAGTGATCTTGCCCTATCTGCGAGCACAGCGATCTTTCCGGGTGGGATATGGGTCAGTTCAACACCGGCAATAACCTTGATTCCCCACTCCTCCTCTAAAAACGAAGTTTTTCTAACCGCATCCAGCACAAATTCAATATTCGTAAAATCAACATGATCTGTGATCGCAATAGCTGAATAGTTGTGCATAACAGCGCGACGGACGAGTTCAGCCGGTATCAATACACCGTCACTCAATATGGAATGAGTATGCAGATCGATCATCATGGATATATGGGGTGCGAAACGTATAAGTATTAAACCTCCAGATATAAAGCATCGGGTAGTATATACATGCGTATGATATTATGGTTGGAATAAAAAGACTGGTTCTTGATGTGCTGAAACTTCACAATCCGACGATCATTGAGATCGCTAACACTATTGGAAAGTTGGATGGCATAGATGGTGTGAATATAAGTCTGTATGAGGTCGATCAGAAGACTGAGAATGTCAAAATCACTGTTGAGGGCGACAGGATTGATTTTGATACAATCAAGAAGACGATTGAGGATCATGGTGCGGCAGTTCACAGTATCGACGAGGTTGCATCTGGAAAGCGTCTCGTAGAGGAAGCGGAAACGCTGCAAGAGCGCACATAACTCGGCAATCCACAAACTAACCTAATCTGTGCGCCGCATTTCTTTTATTATCGAACCGATCTCGCGCAGGACTGATGATTTTGGGGTACCTGTTTTTTTAACGAGTACTCGCCCACTTTTTTTCCACCATGATGCTGGATATGCTTTATCTTGCTCAACAATTGGATCAAGACCAAGTGTTCTGGTGGCTTCAGCGATTTCACTCGTTGCAGGCGATTTCAGAGCATAGCGTTTCGCAACTCTGCGCCCATCTTTTCTTGACACGGTACTATCAAAATAAGTGGGCCAGATAACGATTTTATCGGTTTGTGGCATTAAATCCCGCCTCCCGGAATCGAACCGGGGACATCGCGGTGTCTGCGCGGTAATGTGTGCAATTCGCACATGATCTTACTACAGCCGCGCACTCTACCAGGCTGAGTTAAAGCGGGTCAATCAAGAGATTTGTGCGCGATACTTATCAAGGTTTGCTTCTGCCAGAAGCTGTGACACACAAACATCATCTGAAAATCATGATCCCGACGTTTTTTGGTTGTTGGTATGTAGCGCCCCGCGCTTACAATCAGGCTGCGACAGATCGGCGCAGCAATTGCGCAACCGACTGTTAGGAACACTGCTGGGCCACAATCGATGTGGAAGATGTAATATGTATAAAGTTCTTTTAGGCAAAAGACTTATATATGATAATTCCATATACGCATTTGGTGATATATCATGAAAGATTTATCGGTAAAAGTTCTGGATGACGACGATGATGAGTTCGTAGACATACTGATCAAGCAAGGACTGAAGCGGAATACTGCCAAGGTGCTGGCATATCTGAAAGGTGTCGACAAGGTAACGTCAAAGGACCTTGAGGTCGGTGCAGACTTAAGGCAGCCCGAGGTCAGTATTGCAATGAGAGAACTGCGTGAAAGTGACTGGGTCAACGAAACCGACGAGAAAAAGCCGGGAAAAGGTCGCCCATACAAGGTATATTCACTCAACGTACCCATCGGACATATTATAGAGAAACTTGAAGAGAAAAAGAAGATCGAAGCTCAGGAAACGATGAAAAACATCGAACGATTGAAAGCGTTGAGTGCATGATGCACTCAACTTTTAACCAATCCTGACGCGATCTCATCACCATCTACAAAAATCAAATTGTTTTCTTGCGCATATTTTTTTGCATCCTCTCTTGTGAGTGCATACCCTGTTTCGGCATCAAGCATTTCGCAGATCACTGTAACCGGGTTGATGCCGGCAAGCATCGCAAGCACGATCGAGAGTTCGGTTTGACCCTTGCGCTCTTCCAACAGGTTTTTTGCACCGCGTAGCACCGCAACGTGTCCGGGAGATTGAAACTCGCTTGAAAAACTAACCGGCTCCCCACGCATAGCGTATTGCGCGATCTCATCGAGTTTTCTCATTGTGAGCGCGCGGTCCCTATCCGGGATGCCTGTGAACGTGGTTCGGTGGTTCACCCAGAGCGAAAACGAAGAGCGAGAGTCATACTGCAAGGCTCCTTTTGCGACCTCTGCCAGATCCGGGGAACGCTTGAGAATGTCTGTCATGAACGGAAGTCCAAGACGCGCGCAAGCCTCGTCCGGCAGCACGGTGCAGATGAGTCCACCACCATGTATGCGCATGTACGCAACATCCTGCGGGCGAATTGTCTTTGCCGGCATCATCAGGTCAGTCTCACCCTCTCG
Source organism: Methanobacteriota archaeon (assembly GCA_034659315.1). GTDB lineage: Archaea > Halobacteriota > Methanosarcinia > Methanosarcinales > Methanogasteraceae > Methanogaster_D. Next base: position 9,346 of record JAYEGZ010000056.1, on the reverse strand, counting down.
GTCCGCCGAATCGTATATCAGCACCATCTCGTTGTTTTTGATCGCATCGATCGCCTTTGTTATGTTTTGCATAATATCACCTTCACCTCGTCACCATCACTAACATCCAGATGTTCTCGAAGATTTACATGAGCTATAATCTCGATTATGTTATCTGGATAGTTTTTTCGGTTTGGAATAACAATTGCACCATTCACGCCATTGAGTTTTACTTTAAAACACTTCACCGATCCAAACGTCCGGGTCCCGTCATCAAAACCCTCCACGTCAACAAACCCAAGAGCATCCAGTCTTTTTCTTGCAGTTATGCTCCATGGATCCAGTTCTATGTTGAACGTGCCGGGGAATGGAGTAAACCCGAGTTCCTGCTCGAACTGTTGCAGGTAGCCCGCGAGTGTGACATAGTATCTCCCCTCGCCAAGTCCGGTGCAGACCGTTCCGGTCAATCCGATCTCCTCATCATCCCCAAATATCTGCTGGTATTTTAGATACTCCTTCTGCAGGGCGAGTATGCCATGTTCAGTGATCGTAATCTCCTGACCGTTTGAGATCATCCTTCTCCGGATCATGTTCTCCTGTTCAAGGGTCTGCAGTTTGCGGGACGCTGTCTGCGGGCTTGCCCCGAGGCACCGGGCAAATTCGGCAGAGGATATAGTGACGGTCGATCCGAGCGCACCGATCAGCGCAAGTTCTTTGAGCGGTTCAATAGACATGGTATCACGTATCTTCCATTTTTGAGATGGTTCTCATATATTGGATTGATGGATTTAAAGGTTGTGCCGCGCGCGGGAGTCGGGCAGCTCGAACACGCGTTTCACTGCGTTACTAAAGTTTTGTATCATACGGCTGATACTATTTCGGCAGATTATTTATCTGGGTCATGCAGTTTGACTATCATGCGCCAACCGGATCATCAGCAAGCATCGGGGCAAAAGATGCATATATGGGGCAGGTAGCCTCTCCGTGAGTGATGTTGATCCACCATCCAGATTATGATGTAATATCAGCGAAAGGTTTAAGTCTGCTGTTATTAGAGCATCTTGCCATAGAACCCCCATTCTGATGAAATGGGCGGAGGTAGTACCTGAACATGAATAGTAAAATACTGATGCTGTCGGTCGCAGTGATCGCAGTCGGGTTGTTCGCGCTCCCATCGACACTCTCGATGTTTGCAGGGCAGCACTCGTGGTATGATCCGAAAGATAGTGGCGGGATACCCTGTCAGAAGTGCCATTTCCTTGAGAAGGATGAACTTTCTGGCAGTGGTGGACCACATGATGTTGGATATATGGTGCTGGTGAACAAAACGATGGATTATGGCAATGACGATGGTGTTGGTGGCGGTGACAAATTCTGGGGCGGCACGGCTGATATCGATAGCCGATGCTACGGATGCCACCAGAGGGCAGGCAGCGCTGCGGATCACGCCTTCCTTGATGGCTCATGGGATACTGCGCGCAACGAGAAACATGCCGCGGTAGCGGTCTGGTGCATTGATTGCCACCCGTGGGTTGAAACCGAACTGACCCATACCAAGGCAGCACACAAGCCGTTCTACGAGCAGTTGAACAACACAGACGATGGAAACCACCTGCAGACGCCGAACCGGGCATGTCTTGGTTGCCACACCCATGTTGGCGTGAACATTACATGGGAGCGCAACGAGTTTGTGAGTTACGATGTAACCTGCGACGGAACCGGTTATGGTGTGTCTTGGAACACATCGGACGACGGTGGAGTGAACGCAAGCAGATTTAGCAGCACACCGGGTTACACCTGAACTTTGGGCTAACCCGTTGTTTTTCTTTTTTGTGCTCATGTCCACAAGAACAATCATCCTCTGCATCGCAGTAATTGCAATCGGCATATTCATGCTGCCGCAGACTCTTTCGATGTTTGCCGGGCAGCACTCGTGGTATGATCCGTTGGATGATGCAATACCCTGTGAGAAGTGTCACTGGCTTGAGTCAGGGGAGCTAATCGGTTGCGCGTATGGTCTTCACAGTCCGCACAGAAGCGCTGATAGGGACTTTGAGTGCATAGAGTGCCACAATGTATCGATGGATGTAAGCTATTATTTTGAAACGGGGGCGGTTGGAGAACACACTCCTGCACACGCTGCTACGACTGTTTCGTGCCTTGCATGTCACGGGGACTTATTTTCCAATGGCACCTTCTGCTCTGCATCATGTCACGGCAACGTCGGGGATGCCGATGAAGTGAATGTGATGCATATACTGGCAAAAAAATATAACATGGTGCATTCGGTCCATTCTCAGCAGCGAACAATAACCGAATGTGTCAAGTGTCACAAATATTATGATGACCGCGTAAGTGTGATGAAGGCAAATGTCTTCATCAACCACATTGACACTGAACTCTCTCACCCCCTGGAAAGCCATCGTGAGTTCTTTCTGGGTATGTCCGGAGAAAATATCACAAAGTCAGAGAGTGGACTGTCCGGTCCAAATGAAGCATGTATCGGGTGCCACACATCATCAGGCGTAAACATCTCATGGACACGGTATGAGCTGATCGAGTTTGCGTGTGACAAACCAGATGGTGAGTGGCAGGTTGGTGAGATGAGCGCAACTGGCGATAATGTTACATTCATCAGCACGAACGGCTAACCCATGCTGTGGATTGAGATCATCTGGAATATTTTGCGCAACATCGCATCCGGGATGGTCTTCAGCATAATCCTTGCGTTAATATTTTACACATCGTACCGGACTGTGGTCAAGGGCGAGCCCTTACGTAAACTTGTGAATGTTGTAAACGCCGCAAACGCCCGCATCTACAACGATCGGGTGGATGCAAAGATGAGCCATTACCGGGAGGCTACAACGGAGGCGGGCATCATTAGCACGATGCTACCGCTTATCATCGTTGTGATCGTTGCTTATCTCTTTTACAGCCAGACCATCTTCTTTGCAGTGGTTGGTTCAGGGAGTATGGAGCCGACACTCATGACCGGCGATCTTGTACTAATCCAGGATATCCAGGTCATTCCGCAGGTAGGCGACATACTCATGTTTAAGACAAACTCGGTGTTGGTACCGGTGATCCACCGGGTGGTTAGCGTTTCTGAGCGCGGGGTCAAGACAAAAGGTGACGCGCGGGGGCGGGCTGATGACTGGACTGTACCAGATGATCAGATCTGCGGGAAGGTGGTGGTCATCGGGGGCAACCCAATCGTAATCAAATCATTTGGCAGTTATTTTATAGAGGATGTAAGCGAGGGCGGGATGTACACCAAATACGGTAGGGAATATGGCTTTGTGAAGCAGCTTGTCCAGTCAATAAAATCATTCGGACTCATCATCTTTTTTTTATGTATATTGATGTATATTCTTAGCTTAAAGAGGTCGTAACAAGATATAAGTAGGCTGAACATCGAGTTTCTGGTTATGCGATCCGGTGATAGAGACAGACGAGCAAGGAAAACCAATATCTCACTTCCTGAGAGGCTTGGCGTATTCAGCATGATTCTTGCATCGATATACCTGCTCTACAAGTCGATATTTCCAATAATATTCAATATCACAGGTGATTTTGATAAATCCGACTTCATCGCCAACCTGATCTTACTTGCTATCGGTATCGGAGTGCTATATGGTGCGATCGTATTTGTGAGGCGAACTATGCTCTATACCCAGTCTATAGACCTGCTGTTCGAGGATATCTATCCAAAGATCGAGCCGGTGCTTCGGGAGGCTGCATCGATTCAGGTTGATCTGGAGCTGATGGGCGGCCGTCTCGATGCCATGAACACAAGTATCAGGCATCTGAAGAAGCAGATGCAAACCCCTGATGTGAGCGGCAGGACTGGTGCCGATACCGGTGTTGGCGTTGCCGTAGGCACGAGTGTTACTACATTCCTGCACCTCGTGATGCTGGTGAATATCACGCTGGGTGTATTTATATTTCTCCTGCAATATCCGCGCTGGTATGTCCCCTATGTGCTGACGCTGCTGTATGTTGTCTGGTGGCTTGCGGTCACAGCCGAGTATAACCTCTGGAAAGTCTCAAAATCATGGACGTGGGTATTTGTACCGATTCTGATCGTCCCGACGATATCCATTCTGACTGACATACTCGCAGGGAGTTATATGTTGATTGCATGGATGGCGATCGGGCTGGTGGCGTATACCAGCGCATATTATCTGTGGGGCAGGTATCTTGTGCAGGGTATACTCCCGTACGACCTGCACAGATGGTTAAACTTGGATCACATGAAACTGCGCGGTCTGTACCGCTATCGAGAACGCCCGGAGTCCCACGAGCCATCCGAATCTCATACGTCTCATACGTCTCCTGAGTCCCATAAACCCACAGAACCCGGGAACGGACGTTGATGTCCGGCTGCCCCGTACTTTCTCGTGAAAATATGTGTAATATTGTGGTTAGCTAACATGTTACGCGAAACTTAAATCTACGAAGACACCAAGAGCAGGAAACATGATACGGGTAGCAGTCGGCGGAACGTTTGATCCACTGCACGACGGACACAAAGCACTTCTCAGCCAGTCTTACGAGCTTGGCAGAGATGGTCAGGTCGTGGTCGGGTTGACATCAAACGATCTGGCAGGCAAGCGATTGCGAGAGGTTGCTGACTATGGGGATAGGGCGCGTGAACTCATAAAGTACATCAGTGACCGGTTCGGTTTGCTCCCTGAGATCACGGTTCTGCACGATTCGTATGGCACAACGCTGGCAGAACATTTTGATTACATCGTTGTCTCTCCTGAAACGCATCACATCGCAGTGAAGCTCAATAAACTCCGTAGAGAGCGCGGGATGTCACAAATAGAGATCGTTCCGGTACCTTATGTACTGGCAGAGGACGGTATGCCGATATCTTCCACGCGGATCAAGAACGGCGAGATTGATGCGCATGGAAGGTTGATAAAAGATTAATTACAGACAAAGGAACTGACAAAGATGATTTATGAGGTGACTCGATGACCGAAATATCCAGCATGATTATTACACACGCAAAAGCAAGCATTTCGGATATTGAGAGTGCGTGGCATGGCACGGTTGAGGCTCTATTGCATGTGCTGCACTCGCATGAACTGGTGAATGAGTGCGTGGTGCTGATGACCTGCAACCGCGTGGAAGTGTATGTAGTCTCGCCAAAGGGGAGCAAGGTTCTCTTTGAGTATATGAAGAAGATGGGTGTGCCTGACCGGATCATCGAGTTCAATGACCATGAAGAATCAATAATACATCTCATGCGAGTTGCGTGCGGTCTTGAATCCATGATCGTTGGCGAGGACCAGATACTCGGGCAGATCAAGGAACTGTACCACGATGCAAGAGCTGCAGGGGTCACAGGAAAGGTGCTTGACACCGCATTTGAGAAGGCGATCCACGTCGGCAAACGGGTGCGGTCAGAGACACGGATCAACAAAGGCTCAGTCTCCATTGGATCGGCAGCAGTTGATCTCGCGGAGGCGGAACTTGGCACGTTGCAGGGAAAAACTGTCGTGGTCATCGGGGCTGGCGCGATGGGGTCGCTTGTTGCACATGCGCTTGCACACAAGGATGTTTCGGCAGTATATGTCGCAAATCGCACTTTCGACCGTGGAGAGGCGCTTGCAATGGAACTGGGTGGAATCGCAATTCCATACGGTGAAAAAGACAACTATATCGCATCTTCTGACGTGGTGATCAGTGCAACCTCTGCGCCTCATCCGGTGCTGACTGTAGAGATCATGCGCCAGATTCTGGAACACCGCGATGACTTCAATGACTCCGATGGCGAATGTCATGACCTGTTGATGATCGATATAGCCAACCCGAGGGATATCGAGGACTCTGTAGTCGATTTACCGGGCGTGAGACTGCATAACATCGATGGGCTCAAGGCGATCAGCGACGACAATCTGCGCAAACGGATGCGGGAGACCAAAAAGGTAGAACAGATCATAGAAGATGAATACGCTCTATTGACTCTACAGTACAAGCGACAGAAAGCCGATAAAGTTATATCATCGCTGTACAGCCAGATCGAGGAACTGCGGATCCGTGAACGGGAGCGGGCGATCAACCGGCTATCTGCAAAACACACGCTTGGGGATTTTGAGTGCGGCGTGCTCGACGACCTCACACATGCGATCACCAACAAGGTGCTGGCAGAACCGACCAAGACGCTGCGCGATGCGGCAGCCGAGGATGACATCGATTTCCTTGCGGCGACTGCTGCGCTGTTTCGGCTGGATGCGAAGTGATGCACAACTTTTGTGGGCGCAAGAGCGATGCGATGCGAAAGGTGCTCGAAATTGGTTCTTTAATCACTCTTCCTGTCTATACCCGGGCTTCCAGATTCCGAACTTCAGCGCATCGGTCGGACACGCGTCAATGCACACGCCACATGCGAAGCAATCGGGTCGCAATTTATCACCGTCCACGATCGCTTTAACAGACGGGCATGGCGCAACCCGGATACATTTCTTGCAGTCATTGCACCTGTCCCGGAGAAGGCGCACACGGAAGATGCTTACGTGCTCAAGCAGCCATGACAGAATCCCAACCGGGCATACAAGATAGCAGAACGGGCGATACACAAATATTGATGCGATCAGAACCGCTCCGACCAGAACTGTCAGCACCGGCTCAAAATGCCAGTCAAATAGCTCAAACGGGTTTAAGATGTTATGGTATGTGTAAAGATCGCTTCCCGTAGAGATAATCATAATTAAACTAATAGCAAAGATCGAAATCCGGATGCTGTTTGAGATCTTAAATGGCAGCTTGAGCTTTTTACCGGATGGTGCCGGAATCCTGTTTACGATCTCTTGCAATGCTCCGAATGGACAGACCCACCCGCAGAACAGTTTTGCTCCGATGACTGACAGGCTGCCGATGAAGATTAGCGCCGTCATTTTCTTAAGAGTGATTGTACTGCCGATTGCGAGAGCCGTTATTGGATCCACCACTGCTCGCAGCGGGCTTGGCTGGTGCAGGATCACCAGCACCCCGAAGAGCACGAAGACGACGCACATTAGGAGTATTCGAATGTTCCAATTGATTTTGATCGTTCTCAGGAGGATAAGTCCTGCTAATGCAGCGAGTCCTCCGAGAATGAATTTTAGCGATAATAGCTCGGACGAGACTGAGGCTATGTCTGTATTTCCGCCACCACCCATTCCACTGCCGTCACCACCTCCACCACCTTCTGCCATAACTGGCACGCAGATGAGTATCATAGATAAAGCGATGCAGAAGACTGATAGATAGATCGTATTTCGTTTCATATTCTGCTCCCATTACACATCTTGATTCGGTGTTCAAAAGATTTTTGATCCTCAAAAACGATTTTTTCACAAAAAATCGAGTAAAAACTGCCCTTCGGGTTGGGCTGGCGATATACGTTTTCGTAAATGAAAATGGCGCGTAGAATGACCGGACGCTATAGTGCATACACTATAAAAAATGTGTGCGTGGTTATTCCACGCACATCAACTCTATAGATTACGTCCTTTACCCTCGCCATTACCGCGACCGTTTCTGTCTCGCGACCGTTCATAATCACCGTCCTGTCCGTTAGGGATGCCATCGCCGTCAGAGTCCCTGCCGTTGATGCCGATGTTGTCACAGACGCCATTATCATCTTCGTCGACGAAGTTGCCATTGCCGCCGCATCCACGTCCGCAGTTGTTGTCACAGACACCGTCGCCATCATCGTCTACGAATCCCGGGCGGTCGCCGCTGTTGTCACAGATTCCATCGCCGTCGGCATCCATGTATTGGGCGCCGCCAGCGCCGCTGCCCTGACCGTACTGGGCAGCAGCAACTCCTGCGGAGACTGCTACCAGTGCAACGATCAGTATTCCAGTCATTGTTCTTGTTTTCATTGTTGTTTTCACCTTGTTTCGAGTTTAGCCCATCTGGGCAATACTCAATCAGTGGTTATGCATATATATAATTATTCCAGAATTATATCCAAATCTCACCCGAATCATGCCCAAATTCATTCCGAACTGAGGTACAGCAGCACCAAAAGCGCCATAAATTCGAGGATGTCCGGTATCACGTCAAGCGGTCCGATGACGAACATCCGACGCCCGCACGCGGCAGCATGCATGCCTGGAGTCGACATGACCGCCTGCAAAAACAGGAGGGATGCAAATATCATCAAACCCAGCGTGAACTTCGATTTGATCTGTGCGTAACTTCGGACATAAATAGCCATCAGTAGAACCAGCAGCACCACGTTTGCTGTGGTCATCACCGTCTTGACATTCATTATAAAAATCGGATCGTACATGGATAGTTGCATGTTATAGCCTCTTTACTTGAATTTATTCCCAATTTTCTCCCAAATCTCTTCGAAGAGTGCGTAATTATCTTCCATCGCCGGGGATAGAAAATACATCGCGCCGTAGCCACTTCCTGTAGATGTGACCACGTTATTCTCAGAAAGAACCTTCAGATGATGCCTTATCGTCTTGTAGTCTAGTTCCAGCACTGTTGACAGCTGATTGGCATTGTACGGGCGGTCATTCAATGCATTGATCATCCGGGCACGGTTCACTCCACCTTTTGTGCCGGCGATCAGCCACCAGAGCACACGTTTCATAATGTGTATTTGGTGTATATATCTTATGTCTTGAGTCTGTCGGGAACTGCCAGTTCACATGGTGTTTGTCATGGGTTTCGGAGCTGCCGTTGGTTTTCAATTCCTGCGTCACCGAACAAAAAAAATCACGCGGTGAACAACGATCGTTAATACTGATGCCCGTGAGAATCGGTATTCATGGATCATCAGGTAGCAGCCGGGGCAGAAGCCGTGATCGAGCGCCGCGGTGATCTGGTCACCAAGCGACGGGTACCAAAGAATTACCGTCTCCCCGACCTTGACACACGGATCAGATCCACAAGAACCAGAAATGAGGCGAAACTCATATCAGAAGCACGTAGATGCGGAGTTCCGACGCCGATCATCCATGATGTTAATATCATGGATTACACGATCACGATGGAGTTTATCGCGGGTCAGCCGCTGAAGAATGTGCTGGACCTGCGGATGAGCGAGCGTGTTGGCGAGCTTGTCGGCAGGTTGCATGGCTGTGGGATCATCCACGGCGATCTCACGACCTCAAATTTGATTTTGCACGATGGCGATGACCGGCTATATTTCATCGATTTCGGGCTTGGCTACTTCGAAAAGAGTGTGGAAGCGCAGGGCGTCGATGTGCATGTCCTCTTCCAGACGTTTGTGAGCACACACGGCGATCCGGGACTTCCAGATGCGTTTTCGGCAGGGTACCGGCGCACCTTCGCAGAGGCTGATCAGGTGCTTGCTCGTGTGCGTGAGATCGAGGCGCGGGGGAGGTAT
>JAYEGZ010000055.1:0-15559 GCA_034659315.1 Methanobacteriota archaeon | reverse complement strand
ACCGATGCGATCTCAGGGGCGGGTCTGTTGGCTGGGTTCATGGTGGTGCCGATTTAACGATCTGCTAATATCGATTATTTGTATATGGGGGGTTGTAAAGTTGTTGGGCGGTTGCCCCCGCGTCAAATGTGCGCCCAGGCATTTGGAACAAGCAATAGACGCAATCCAATATATGACAGCAATGGCACGCAATATGGATCGCCATGATATCGAGAGCATTGTTTCACCTTATATCTACAATTTTCTCGGGCTGACTATTATTATTAACTCTAAATTTCATGAACAGATACCACCCCCCGTCCCGTTTGGCCGCAAACATATCACACTATCTCGCCAGATCCGGTATACCATCAAACATCCAGATTCTCGACTTCCCTCGCGTGCTTCTCGATAAACGCCCGTCTCGGCTCGACAGCATCCCCCATCAGGATCGTGAACATCCTGTCAGCCTCCATCGCATCCTCGATTCGCACCTGAAGCATCGTCCGCGTCTCAGGATCCATCGTCGTCTCCCAGAGCTGCGACGGGTTCATCTCACCGAGACCTTTGTACCGCTGCACCGTGATGCTGTCTTTCCCGATCTCTGCCCGTATCGCGTCCAGTTCCTCATCTGAAAACGCATACCGCCTGACCTTCCCCTTCTTGACCTGATAGAGTGGCGGCTGCGCTATGTAGACGTAGCCTGCCTCGATCAATTCGGGCATGTAGCGGTACAGAAACGTCAAAAGAAGCGTTCTGATGTGAGATCCATCAACATCAGCATCGGTCATAATCGATATCTGGTGATACCTCGCCTTCTCGATATTAAACTCATCCCCGATCCCGGTCCCAAACGCGGTGATCATCGTCCGAATCTCGTTGTTGCGCAGGATTTTATGGAGCCTCGCCTTCTCAACATTCAGAATCTTACCCCTGAGCGGTAGGATCGCCTGGAACTTTCGATCCCGTCCTTGTTTTGCCGAACCGCCCGCGCTGTCACCCTCCACCAGATATATCTCGCTCTTTGCCGGATCCCGCTCAGAGCAATCAGCCAGTTTCCCGGGTAAACTCCCGGATTCAAGCGCGGTTTTGCGCCGTGTAAGCTCCCGCGCTTTCTTTGCGGCAGACCACGCTTTGGCTGCCTCTATTATCTTCTCTATCACCTTTTTTGTTGTTTTCGGGTTCTCTTCAAAAAATTCATCGAGTCCCTCGCCAACAAGCGACTGGACAAGTCCTTTCACCTCGATGTTCCCGAGTTTCATCTTGGTTTGACCTTCAAACTGTGGACTTGCAAGTCTCACGCTGATTACCGCGGTCAGACCCTCAAGCGTGTCCCTTCCACTGATATCGCCGTTCTTTACGAGGTTGTTCTCCTTCGCATACTTGTTGATCGACCTTGTGAGCGCGGTCTTAAAACCGCTCAGATGAGTCCCGCCTTCCTTTGTGTTGATGCTGTTCACGAACGAGAGGACGTTATCCGAGTATCCCTCGTTGTACTGGATTGCAATCTCGATATCAGTGTCGTCCTTCTGTTTCTTGAAATATGCCGGATTGTGAAGCGTGTTTTTATTTTCGTTCAGGTACTCGACAAACGACATGATCCCACCGTCGAACTGGTGCGTATCCTCTGATTCGGGGTATGGCTCACCCCGCTCATCCCTGATTGTGATCCGCACGCCGTGGTTAAGATATGCGAGTTCGCGGAGACGTTTTGAGAGCGTATCAAAAGAGAATTCAGTCTCTTCGAAGATCCTGGGGTCCGGCTTAAATGTGATCGCGGTTCCTGTGCGGTCGGTCTCTCCTATGACTTTTAGATCGTACTTCGGAGCGCCCCGCACGTATTCCTGGGAATGGACACTTCCATTCTTGTGGATCTCGACGCGTAACCACTCAGATAGTGCGTTCACGACCGAGACACCGACGCCGTGCAGACCACCAGAGACTTTGTACGTACTTTTATCGAACTTTCCTCCGGCATGGAGTACGGTCATCACAATCTCAACAGCGGGCTTTCCGTAATCCTCGATTATGTATACCGGAATCCCTCTGCCGTCATCAGATACTGTTACAGAGCCGTCCCGGTTCAATGTTACCGCAATTTCGGTACAGTGCCCTGCCATCGCCTCGTCGATGCTGTTATCGACGACCTCGCTCACGAGATGGTGCAGTCCGACAGGTCCGGTGCTTCCGATGTACATCCCGGGCAGGGATCGCACCGCTTCAAGTCCGTCCAGCACCCGGATCTGCTCTTCATTCTCCATGGGGTATTATCGCTGCGAGAGGTCGTAAAGTTATTGGGTAGTCCGTCCAGCACCCGGATCCAAACATATCTATTATTTCCGGATTTGCCCGGCCATGGAACAGGTTATCGAAGCTGGCGCACATAGAGGTGGATGTCATATACGGTGGATAGTGCCAGAACCCCGCGTCAAACCTCGCTCCTCTTCGATCCACCCCATTTTATACGCATTCCAAACATGTTTTTTGCCAGCGCAACACTTCCACAGAGCGTGATCAACCAGACATGCCCCACCAATCCAACTGTCCGGACAATAACACTGCGTAAACCGTATTTCCCACACAGACGAACCCCATACAGTGGCACAACCGGTGTAGCAAGAAACGCGACGAACGGAAGGGATAGCGCAAGGAACCATGCCAGTTTCTTTGACACGGAAATTTGCGCGGTGATAAACGATGGCAGGTACGTGCAGAGCCCCTGACACGCTCCGGACAACCATCTAACACGCTGATTGAACAAATCTCTAAGGGTGGATGGTGCTTGCTCACCGACCCTTGTATTCTGTGAAAAACCGCCGATAAAACCCGAGAGATACGCTCTTTGGGTGAAATCAAGATCTTCGCAGGATGTTGACTCGTCCAGATGATCGAATTGATGATCCCTCATGATTTTGATATTTAAAACGCCGATCATACCGTTGAACTGGTTAAACCCATCGAGTCTCTCAAACATCAGGTATACATCAGAAAAAAAGCAATATTCTGCGGCAATAGTCTTTGTTATGATATTTTCGTCCTCGTTTGTGATAAAACGTGCGCCGCTTGCGATTACCACGTTCTTGCTTGACCGCAGCAGGCGTGCACACTCGATCAGAAAATTTCGGTCGGGGCGACTGTCCACATCAAAGAGTGCAACATAATCCGGCGCATTTCCCGGCGCCTGCTTACAAATATCAAGAGCGTCGTTGATCGCGCCGGCGCGGCGTCCCCGGGTGCTTTTGCGTGTGATCACTGAAATCGGCACCCCCCCAAGGAATTTCAGGCGATCATCAGTTTCATCCGTGATATCAAGAACATAAATGACCCGGACATCCATATCGCCATTTTCAAGACCTAATATGCAATCTACAGATTTTTTAAGTACTGATATCGGTTCATAGTGTGCCACCGGTACGATAACATCCAGGCGTTCCATATCTTATCAATTGAATAGCAAAGTGACAATATCTGTGCCATACATCTCACTTACGATAAGATTCAGCACGATTCCAATGATCGCTCCTGTGACCAGACTGGTAATGATCCGAATCTTGATGATAAGGGCCGCAGCTAGGATTATTGACACGATCAAACCAATTCCCGAACCAGACCCGATCATACTTAAAAGTCCAACTGATCCCGATATAAGCCCAAGCATCACCGAAACTGCGTTTATCCCAAATATAATTCCTATTATCACGCCGATTATGGTGAATGTGTTGCCGGACATGACGCCACCCATCCTCAATTCAGATGCACCCGGTCCCCTGTTGCCATGTAGATCACGTTTTCGCAGATATTCACGGCATGATCACCGATGCGCTCGAGATACTTCGAGACGAAGAGCAGGTTCGAGATGCTGGCAAGCTTCTTCGGATCCTCGACCATATATGTCAGAAGTTCCCTGCGCACCTGGTCATAAAGCCCGTCGACAATATCATCCTGCTCAGCAGTCTTGTATGCAAGGTCACCATCCGAATCATGGAATGATTTGATCGCGGAGTTAAGCATCTCTCGCACTATATCAGACATGCGCGGGATGTCGATTAAGGGTTTTACGTGCGACTCACCCCTCGTGTATATCGTGACCCTTGCGATATCGACGGCAAGATCCCCCATCCGTTCGAGATCGATCTGTATCTTGAGTGCTGTTGCAATCGTGCGCAGATCGACTGCCATCGGCTGCTGAAGCGCAATCAGCCTCAGACATAACTTCTCGATGTCACATGCAAGATCATCCACCTCCCGGTCCCGCTCGATCACCGACTGAGCCAGCGACATATCATGGGTTTTGAGCGAAACGACCGCTTCATTGATGAGCGTATCAACCGTACCACCCAGTTCTATAATATGTTCTTTTAGTTTTTCCAGTTCGTGTTCGTACTGATTCCTAACCATTGTAACCTCTTATGTAGATAATGTTATATTACCCTACTTGTCATACGGATGGTTCTCTGGTCATCCGGCAGCCCCCACACCCGATCTAGCCATTCACACGTCCAGTTTACCGTCCCTATACTGCGCGACGGCGTCACGGACTGTGCCGACTGCGCCAATCACGCTCCTGATGCCGGCAGCATCGAGCACCGGGACCGCGTTTGGTCCGACATGCCCGGTGACCACAACACCAACACCGTTCTCGGCGACAGTCTGCGCCGCCTGGACCCCTGCTCCGCCAGAAGCATCTGCGCTCTGGTTGGCTACTGCCTCATATTCCATTGTTTCCGGGTCAACGATTATAAAATACGGGCACCGCCCAAATCTTGGGTCCACAGGCGAATCCAGCCCGGGACCGGTTGAAGTCACACATATCTTCATAATATTATTCCACCTCTACCATTTCTTTTACTCGATCAACAATCGCCTCAAAAGCGTCCGCAGCCTCCGATTCATGCTCAAGTACGAACGGAACTCCACTATCTCCGGATTCAACAATCTTTGTCTCGATCGGTATCCTGCCAAGGAACGGCACGTCCATATCAGTAGCAGAATGCTCGCCGCCACCGATCTTGAACAGGTCGATCACTTCGCCGCAGCTCGGACACTTAAATCCACTCATATTCTCGATTATCCCGATTATGGGCATACCGATCGCTCTTGCAAAGCTCACAGACTTCCTCGAATCCAGCAAAGCCACATCCTGTGGTGTGGTGACGATAATCGCCCCGTCGATATCGGGAATCAACTGTGCAACGCTCAAAGGCTCATCGCCGGTTCCCGGAGGGAGGTCAACGATCAGATAATCCAGATCACCCCAGAACACGTCCGAAAGGAACTGTTTGATCGCACCCATCTTGAGCGGTCCTCTCCATACGACAGGAGTGTCCTTGCTATCGAGCAGGAATGCAAGTGACATGACCTTCAGTCGCGGGGGCACGATGACGGGGGATATACCATCTTCAGCGACGTCCGGGCGCAAGTCGTCTATTCCAAGCATTTTAGGGACGTTTGGTCCGTGTATATCAGCATCCATAACTCCCACCTCATACCCTTTCGTTGCAAGGGTTAGTGCAAGATTGATAGCAACGGTGGTCTTGCCAACGCCGCCCTTCCCGCTCATAACCAGTATTTTGTGCTTCACATTCGCCATTCGCTCTTTCAGGCGGTTATCCTGTTCCATATCCGGTCCCATATTATTTCCTTCATTCATTGTTCTCACCTATGTTACCATAGCATCATTCTAACGTCCACGCCCACCTCTGCCGCTTCTGACATAGCCGCGATCATTGTATGCACTGTGTAGATTTGTGCTTCCACATTTTGGACGGTTTTGTGGTCTTTGTATGCCATGTGTTTCCTCATATCTGTGTTGGCAGTCGCAGCACTTGAACTTTCTTGCTGATGTTGCTCCATCGTTGCCAGCGGGTAGTTCCCTGTGCATCATAACCGTATGCCACAGATCAGAGAGCACGCCACCCCTGCTTCTCGCTTCGATAAGTGCGCAATCATTACTCTCTTATATGTTGATGTGACATATACCATGGATGGAACTAATAAAACGATTATCCGGATGCGCCGTACTTCTGGC
This sequence comes from Methanobacteriota archaeon, assembly GCA_034659315.1. Classification (GTDB taxonomy): domain Archaea; phylum Halobacteriota; class Methanosarcinia; order Methanosarcinales; family Methanogasteraceae; genus Methanogaster_D. The sequence continues at coordinate 9,552 of JAYEGZ010000055.1, read as the reverse complement.
GCTTGCGCTCGTACTTGTCCAGTCAGCTGCGGGTTTTGAGCAGTATGCCGCGTCCGATGGTATAACCATACCGCAGTATCTGATAGAACTGAACTACGAAACCAGTGGGAACTCAACGGTGGGGGTCGCATGTGAGACCATCGTATTCAGGAACACCGGAACTGCAAACCGATCCGAAGACGTGTGCGTCGCCGTGCCGGAGACTGCCGAGATCATGCAGGTCATGAAGATGGGGCACATGACCGATGCCGCGTCGGCAGAGGTTGCGTACGAGCGAGAAGGAGAGGTTCTGTGCTGGAATATAACGATTAATGCAGGTGGTATGGCGATGTACTCTGTGCGATACGTTGTGCCACTTGGCAGCATAGGAACGTCTGACGCACCTGATGAATTTGTGAAGAAACTCGCCAGTCCTGCAATCGCGAACTATCCGATCAACGCACTCATACTGAAAGCCAATATCAATACCGTCGGGGATACTGATACCAGTGATACCGACATCAAATTCACGGACGGAGCAGGAAACGTGATCGAACCGGATTCCGCAAACCCGGAGGATGATGGCGGCGTCCATTATACGTGGGCAGGTCCGGTGGCGTTTGAAGAGTTGCATGTCGTGTTTCCGCAGCCGTCGCAGTCACAGCCATTGAACCGATGGATCACGTATGCAGTCATCGCAATGCTGCTTATCGCTGCGCTGACCTACCCGATAATTCATGTCAAGAACAATAAACTGAGAGGGAGCGATGGGGGGTTATCCTGCTCCGGATGCACTGCATGTGATAAAGGCAAGGATGACGAGAAAGAACCAGATGCGGGTGGAGACTGGGAAGAGATGGATGAGATCATCGTAGAGCTTACACAGTCAAAGGAAGAGTTGATCCGCAAGAAAAAGGCGATCCTTGCAGTACTGAGCAAACTGGACGAAGATCATGATTCCGGAGAAGTTTCGGATGCGGATTACCAGCGATTGACACTAAACTATAAGGATAAAGCGATCGAGATCATAAAACAGCTGGATAAGATGGAATGATGGTGTGATAGACGCGGTCACAAATTTTGCGGCAGCCGCATATTTGCATGACATAACGCAACCGCAACCGCATCGGCAGCATCAGCAGGCATAGTTTCGTTGATATCAAACATTACACGCACCATCTTCTGCACCTGTTTCTTGTCCGCCCTCCCCGAACCTGTGACCGCCTGCTTCACCTGGTTTGGCGTGTACTCGAAGACCTCGAGGTCGTGCTCGGATGCCGCTAGCAGAACGACTCCGCGTGCGTGGCTCACATCAATTGCAGACGATACGTTCCTTGAAAAGAAGAGCCGCTCGATTGCAAGTTCGCGGGGTTTGTGAACATCCAGAACCGCATTTATTTCATGGAATATTGTCTTGAGGCGTCTCTGGACCGGCACATCGGGCGGCGTGACGATCATGCCGTATTTGATGCAGCGGGCACCATCAATTACGCCAAAGCCTGTTTTCGCAAGTCCGGGGTCGATTCCGATGATGATCATGTATATTTCCGGCTGCCGCAGCCATCAGGGCAACAGTGCTTCGCACTCAAGACATCTTTTTTCTTGAGATATCATATAACCTCCGGGAACCCCCTGGGGATTTGCCAACGAGAACATTTTTTCATAGCGTTCCGCTAACCGCTGTGACAGGTCAGCAATCAGCCGCTTCCCGTATCCGGCTCGCTTCTTGCCCTGTTGCCCTTCTTTCATGATCTCCCGACCCACGAGCCAGTAGGCGATCACCATCTCGCTGTTGACGCTCTGGACCACGTTGGCACGAGCCTATTCAAGGATCGTTGCCACCCGGTCAAAGAGTGGAGTGTCTGGTTTTGTCGGCTGCTGGTTATTATTTGGCATCCTCTACCTCCCCGATATCATGTGCTTCTTCCATCTCCTGTGACTCGACCAATTCTTCCGGTGCCTCGCCTGCTTGTGCCGCCGTAATCTGGTCTTGGCTCGGACGCGCTGTCAGGTAGCTCGGAATTGTGGATTCTAGATATAATGTCGGGTTTTTGGGCATGAATGTCCTCTTGTGGGTGGTTGGTGGTTTGCGAAGCAAATTTGGGTCGAGCGAGTGCAATGAAGCAAGCCAGATACCCGCTTGTTATGTGATTGTAGTCGGACGATTCGATATATCTTTTTATTTAGTTTTTTTCTTGTCGATTTTCAATTTTAGTCAGATGTTTGACGAACTCTCCAGTATCAAGGAAGAAGTTCGGATAGGCTCGCCTGAGGTTTCCGATAGGGCATGCTGAAACAAGTACAACCTGAATCGGTTCACCTTCACGTATGCGCAATTCCTCTTGTGTGTAGTCTTGATTAGCTTGCTCAAGACGCTTGAGACTATATGTCCTGATTGTGACTGTTTTTTGTTCAGGGTTCAAAACGATTAAGTGATAACTACCACGCCGCTTGTCTTGGGTAATTGCATCAACCACAACAGCGAAAGCGGCCAACCGATTCTTAACATCCAGTGTGTGTGCATCGTTTATTACTTTTTGAAAGGTCTGCTGTATAGACAGATGGGCGTACTTTGGCAGAGGGGAACAATCCTCTAAATATGCAAATGCAGAACCTGTTATTGAAAAGAAGTTTAACCATTGCTCAGGTCCTTCGCTGGATTTGAGAGAATAGTTAAGAAAAGTACCCATTGTTTCTACGGCGGTGGCCCATGCATGCTGGAGACGAGTACGGATTTGAAGCTCTAGAAGAAGACCATTATACGCCGCTGCAGAATCGTTGCGATACCTATAAACCATGTGAACACTTCGATACCCTGAGCTTTTTGGGTTCCGTATGTAGTCCTGTTCTGTGACCAACTGATGCTTAAAACGGCTCTGTTTATAGCTTTCTTCAAGTTTATAAACCCCTTTCACTGTTGCCACAACTGCACGAAGCCCACCAATGTCCTGCATTCGGGAGAGTTTCATATTTGTAAAGCGTTGTAGCTTACTGATAATCGCGGGCGTACGCTTCAGTCGCTGAGCAACAAATGCCTTTGGATCAATTTTTTCAACTTTTTGGCGTAATGTGGCTTGGAATGTATTAATGGGGTAGCTGTGGCAGGAGCGCCAGTTATTTAGAATCTCAATTGCGTTTTGGTACTCTCTATCATTATGATTTGATGTGCAAAGAGTTTGTCCGGCACGATTGACTTGGTTGCGCGAATATTCTGGCTTTTGCCATACCATTGAGTATCACCACTTTCTGGAGGCTAACTTCTGATTATATAAAAATAATTAGCCCGGCTACATCATATAATGTCTTGCAGGTATCTGAAGTTTGCGTAGCAAATTTGAGTCGAGCGAGTACAACGAAACGAGCCAGATACCCGCTTTGTTAAACGAGTCGAAGGCGAGAGTGTAACGGAATCGAGCACCGCAACGAACGAAGTGGGTTAGGCGCTGAGAAGTTTCTAATTCTCTTAAACATCTGGGGCTTGGCGTATCAACGGACTTTTGATCTCACCGATACGTCTTGTCACTCCCCTGAGGATATTTCTCTATAGCCTTCAAACTCCCCCACCACAACAACCCCTGGATGCTCCTCAAACCACGACATCATACTCCAGTAAATGTGCTGCAAAACTATGGTCAAGCAAACAACAACCGCAAAAAAAAGAAAACAAATATGGACGCACCCATCGCGCCCATATCTTACGCACAGCCTCAGTACTGCGTTAGATTATACTTTGTCTTCATCTGCACGTACGAGTCCCAGTCCGTGATCCCGAGGAGCTCAGTCATCTCCTCCATCAGCGGCGCCCAGGTGTCATCCCATTCTTCTGCCATGTTTCGCAGCCGCTTGAGATCGTCGTCCCAGACCATCGCCTCACGGTTGTCCTGCAAGCAGACAAAGAGCTTTGCAGCACCGTTTTCGGTCTTTTCGTGCATGAAGTGCTCGATGCAGTGTTTCGTATCCCAGCCTCGTGTTACCATTTTTTGGTCACCTCACCTGTCGTTACTCTTGTGCATATCGAAGCTCGGGTACTTGACATCGTAGCGGTTGATCATGTACTCGACCCGGAAGATGATCGCCTCTACTGCGCCCTCCGGAGTCCCGCTGTCAATTCTGCCTCGCTTGAAGACCTCAGGATACCTCCGTTCGAGTTCCCAGATCCGGTCTTTGAACTCCTTGATGCTAGTCTCGCCACGCATCGTTGAGAGGAAAAGATTGTTTGTTGCAAGCGTGCAGTCCGCCATGTCTGTGTCTTCCTCTGCCTCCGCGATCGCCTTTAAGCGGGATGCCCACTTGGAGCTTCGCTCGATCGTGTGGTAAACAAGATCCATGTCGCCGTAGACCGTCTCAAACTGGATTCTCGTGTGGCACGCATCAATCATCTTTCTGTATAGTCCTTCTGTTAGCATACGTATCACACTCCTGTTACTGCGTGTGCCGCTACTTCTGCCCACTGGTATACGAGATCACCCGGTGCAAAGAATAGCGCGATCAGCGCGATTACAGCGATTGCCAGCACAAAGACATACGTCGATGGCTCAACAAACGCCTCGCCCTTTGGCTCGCCCCAGTACATCCGCATGACGACCTTCGCGTAATAATACACAGAGAGCGCCGAGTTCAGCACACAGATTATCGCAAGCCCAAGGAGCCCTGCCTCGATTGTTGAGAGGAAGAGCACGAACTTGCTCGTGAATCCGAAGAGTGGTGGGATTCCTGCGAGCGAACAGAGCAGCAGCGCAAAGAGGAATGTCGTCATCGGAGCGCGTTTTCCAAGACCGTCGTAGTTGCTGACATGGTTCGGGTCATCGACCTTGTCCCTTGACAGGATCATGTATCCGATCGCCGCAACAGCAATGAATGCGGCAGCCTTTCCGATTGCATGTGAGAATGCATGCATCAGCCCGCCTGTAACCGCGAGGTTCACAGCCGTGTCAGGTGCCTTGGCATAAGCCACGACTACAAAGACGACCGCTATGTATCCTGCGTGTGCGATTGATGAGTATGCAAGCATGCGTTTGACGCTTGTCTGCACGACTGCAAGGATGTTACCAACCGTCATCGTCACGACCGCAAGGATCATGAATGCGATATACCAGTCCAGTTTCATCGCAACAAGACCGATGATAAAGACCCTGAATGCCGCGGCAAATCCCATCTTCTTTGATCCTGCAGCAAGGAGTGCTGACACGATCGATGGTGCGCCTTCGTAGGTGTCCGGTGCCCACATGTGGAATGGCACAAACGCCATCTTAAACCCGAAACCTGCAATGAGCATAACCATCGCAAGCAGTGCTGCAGGTGTTGCAGCCAGACTCGGGTTTGCAGCGAATGCCGCTGCTATCAGGTCGATGTGCGTTGATCCTGTGAGTCCGTAGATGTACGAGATACCGAATACCAGGAGCGACGAGGATAACCCACCGATCAGGAAGTACTTCAGCGCAGCTTCAATCGACTTCGGATCGCGTTTGTCAAAACCAGCCATCGCATAAGTTGCGATACTTGCCAGTTCAAACCCGATGAAGAGTGCAAGCAGGTCCTTTGACATGGCAACAACCATCATACCGACGGTTGCAAGCAGCATCATCGAGTAGAACTCGTCCTGACGCGGGTGCTTTCCGTAGCCTTCCAGTGCTGCAATACACACGAGGACTCCAACGATTAAGAACATCGCGTTGAAGATCTGCGAGAACGGATCGACCACGATCGCACCATAAAACGGTGCGTCAGTGAATATGACGTTGGCGTCCCAGTTCGTGAGCACAAGCCCGAGTGATGTAAGCAGTCCGACAAGGGATATGTACCCTAAGATCTTCTTCTGAGTGATTACAAGTCCTGCCAGCAGCACAATTACTGCGGTGCCGATCAGAAGTAGTTCGGGGAGCAGTGCTGTGTAGTCAGTCATGGTATGATCCCTCCTATCGGCAGAATATCACCACTCAGTATGAAGTACTCCGCAGTGGTGCGCATCATGTCTATGATCGGCTCCGGGTATATGCCGAGTATCACGAAGATAATCGTCCAGATTGCAAGCGGTGCGAACTCGAACCACTTGATCTCCTTGACGTCACCGAGGTACTCGTTGTATGGACCCCACATCGTCCGCTGCACAGCCCATAGGTGGTAGCCGGCAGTAAACGGTATGGTTATCGCCGCGAGGATCACGAAGATCGGCATTGTGGCGTAGCTTCCTGTGAGTATACCAAACTCTGCGATGAAACCGCTGCAGAGGGGCAGTCCGAGGGATGCGAAGAATCCTACAACCATCAGAATCGCCAGCTTCGGCATCTTCTTGGCAAGCCCGCCAAGGTCCTCGATAATTCGTGTGTGGGTATGATGCTCAATCACACCGCAGCAGCCGAAGAGGACGCACGTGATGATTCCATGTGAGAACATCTGGAACATTGCACCGGTGTGGGCAAGTACTCTGGATGGGTCCATTTCAGGTCCCGCAGCAAGGACACTTGCGGCAACACCAAGTGATATGAATCCCATGTGCCCGATACTTGAGAATGCCACGAGCTTCTTCAAATCCTTCTGTGCGAGCGCAGCAAACGGGCTGTAGATGATGCTGACCAGTCCGAATAGTGCGATTAAGTAAATGAAGTACGTGGATGCAACTCCCATCATCGGCAGCAGTACCCTGAACAGTCCGTAGCCGCCCATCTTCAGCAGCACGCCTGCCAGAATGATACTTCCAATCGTTGGCGCCTCGACGTGTGCGTCGGGAAGCCAGGTGTGGAATGGCACGGATGGCATCTTCACCATGAATCCGAACATGATTGTGAAGAAGATGAAGTCGAGCCAGAACTGGTTGATCGGAAGAATGCCGTCTTTGTATGCGTTAACCAGCGTTGGAATATCGAATGTGTAGATTCCTGTACCTACTCCGTGGAAGTAGTAGAGCGCAAAGATCCCGAGCATCATAAGCACACTTGCAATGTGCGTATAAATCAGGAACTTGATCGCTGAGTAGTCTTTCCGCGGACCGCCCCATATTCCTATCAGGAAGAACATCGGCAGAAGTGTCAGCTCCCAGAACACGTAGAACATGAAGAAGTCGAGCGACACAAATACGCCGATCAATGTCAGGTCCATCAGGAGCAGGAGTGCGAAGTACTGGTTCGGTCTCTTGCTCTCTTTCCATGAGTATATTGCACAGAGAGCGCAGACGATCGTTGCCAGCAGCACCATTGGAAGGCTGATACCATCAACACCGACATGGTAGCTGATGCCAATCGATTCCATCCACACGCTTGATTCCTCAAACGCATATTTTGATGCCATATCAAAGTTTGCATCGTACGTCAGGTACATCCATGCCGAGAGTGCGAGTGCTGTAAACGATGATACGATTGCAACGCCTCTTGCCTGTGCTGTGGTGTTTGTGAGCAGGGATAGAATCGCGCCCCCGATGAGCACGAGTAAGATCATTGTTATAGGTCCCATCTCACGCACCTCCTCTGATCATTAGGACCAGTATCATCAGCAGGCTCACCCCAAAGATCACGGCTGTTGCATAGTTCTGCACCATACCGGTCTGAAGCTTTCTGCTGACCTGTCCTGACTGGATCGTGATCCAGCTAAGCAGGTTGACCACGCCGTCGATCACATATCTGTCAAGCACGTCCCAGAATGTGAAGAGTGTCATGATGATCTTCTCTGCAAGGATGTCCTTAAACAGGTAATCGAGGTAGTACTTGTTCCAGAGGATCTGGTAGATCGGGTTGTCCTTCTTGACATATTTGCTCACATCGATACGGTTCTTGTAGTATACCGCTGTTGCAATGGCAAGTCCTGCAATCATCAAGAGAAGCGGCAGGTAGATCACCCATTGTGGCGGGTGTGCTCCGTGATGCATCAGGGTATTTCCACCGAGATGTGCAATCTCATGGATATCAAGACCCGGGTATATGCCAGTCGCTGTGTGAGTGTCCACAACAAACGTCTCCTCAAGGAAGTGCCAGAACTTCTTTCCGCCTCCGGTCATAATTCCAAGTCCCAGTGCAAACACCGAGAGCACGATGAGCGTCGTCTTCATCCAGAAGCCGCATTCGTGCGGATGGATTGCAGGATAGCTTCTTGGCTCTCCGGTCATCGCAAGGTACCATGCCCTGAATGTGTATGTGGCAGTTAGGATTACACCGAGCACAAGGAATATCCATACCATGTATCCGAGGTCACCGCCGTGAGTTGCATAGATGTACGCATCCTCGATGATCCGATCCTTGCTGTAGTATCCGGCAGTGAACGGGAACGCAATCAGTGCAAGCGCACCTGCAAGCATCGCATAACCGGTCCACGGCATTCCCTTGAGTAAGCCTCCCATCTCTTTTATGTCTCGAATGTTTCCAATTCCGTGCAAAACAGAACCGGACGACAGGAAAAGGAGGGCTTTGAAGAATGCGTGTGCAACAAGGTGGAAGAGTGCGTAAGCAACCGATGCTACTCCCAAAACTGCACCGCAGCCGAGTATCGCAATCATGTAGCCGAGCTGGCTGATTGTCGAGTATGCGAATATCCGCTTTAAGTCGTTTACTACGAGTCCGAGTGTCGATGCATAGAGTGCGGTAAACGCCCCCATGAACGCGACGATCATCAGTGCGTTTGGTGCTGCAAGGAATATCGGAAACGCCCGTGCAATCAAATATACACCAGCAGTAACCATTGTTGCAGCGTGAATCAGTGCGGACACTGTAGTCGGACCTTCCATCGCATCAGGAATCCAGACGTGCAGCGGGAATCCCGCGCTCTTACCGAGCACACCGCACATGAATAGCACGCAGATCAAGGTGAGTGCCGGGATGCCAAAGATCGGTGCTGCATGGTGGAGATATTCAAGGTTCTGGAAGATCTGGTTAAACGAGATTGGTTCTGTTGCGGAAACACCAGGTGTTCCGACCATGATCGTGAACATAATCGCAATTCCAAGTAGGAATAGACAATCCCCGACAGCGCACGACATCCACGCCTTCTTTCCAGCAGCCGCAGCCTCAGGCCTATGCCACCAGAATCCGATCAAGAGATACGAACAGACACCGACCATCTCCCAGAAGATGAAGAGCTGGAGCAGGTTGTTTGATAGCACCAGTCCGAACATGCTTCCTGTGAAGAGTGCGGTCTCTGCGAAGTAGATGTTCTTTGCACAGTCATGCGACATGTATCCGATCGCATAGAAGTGGATAAAGAACGAGATGAACGATACCATGCAGACCATCGCAAGCGATAGCGGATCTATCGTGAATCCGAAGACGATTCCCGGATAGAACCATTCCCATGAGTATTCCCAGAATCCAAGCTCCTGGAAGTACACGTTGTACAGACAGCCGTACGAGATGATCATCGAACCCAGGATTGAGAGGGTTGCAAACATCCCGCCTTTACGCCACCAGTACTTTCCAATGATGAGTTCAAGAAGGAATCCGATCATCGGCAGTAACAGGATCCAATGTGCATACGGTCTGAAATCCATGAGATCCATAACCGCTGTTGCTGTTGCTACATCTGACATCATTACCACCTCAGGAGCTTAACGTTATCAATGTCGATCTCTGCACGCAGTCGGTAGACCATCAG
>JAYEGZ010000054.1:0-4174 GCA_034659315.1 Methanobacteriota archaeon | reverse complement strand
TGCTCCACATTCTCCGATCCGCAGTTTGAGCACTCGTCTTTGAGCCCGGAATCCATGTGGTTGCAGTCAACACAGATCGTCATGTCTCTTGTGAATGCAAAGTAGCCAGTCTGCGTGTTCTTTGCAATATGCATCGCAAAGTCCCTGAGCCCGCCCGGGTCTGGCATGCTCTCGCCAAGGAAGATGTGCATGATGTTTCCGCCGTCAACGATCGGGAAGAATACGTGCTCAAGCCGTATTCGCTCTGCGATCGAGACATCCGCGCCCGGCGGGACGTGCGTTCCGTTTGTATAGTAAATCGGAAGATCCCTTGTCTCGTGGATGTGTGCAAGCGCATTATCAAGGTCGCCTTTGACCACATCCTTCGCGCACTTTGAGTACTCGCGGTGCAGGATGTCAGATACCGCGAATCTGCCCGTTGTCGTCTCGGCAGGCGTTCTTGCAAGCGCGATCGTGATATCATGCTCCTCGCTGAGCGTTTTCGAATATATCTCCATCTCGGTCATCGCCCTGATCGCAAGCTTCCACGCACCCTTCGATTCATGCATCTGGCTGCCTATGTGGTGCTGCACCATCTCGTTTATGCCAACAACACCGATCTCATAGACAAGACCTTCGAGATCAACAGCCTGCGAACCGTACTCTCCGGTGATCGGGTCTTTCGGGCGCTGGGTTGCAAACGGCATCCGCCCGCGCTCAACGATCTGCTGCATCCACACCCTCTTGATCTTGAAGAGTTTCACTGCAATGTCCATCAGGTGTTTTAACTCGGAAAAGAGTGCCTGATCATCATGATTCGCACGGTACGCGGCTCTCGGGCAGTTTATTGAGATCACCTGCCACGCGCCCATCGAGAAATGCTTTCCGTCCGCAAAGATCAGTTTGTTATCAAACTCTGAATCAGTGTCCGCATTTGAGGAGAAATTATAAGCACAACATTGATAGCAGCTTATTCCCTCTCCTGCCCCTCGATACTCCGGTATCTGGTTATCAAAGTATGGCGCACCGAATTTTGCTGAAAGTTCGAATGAAAGCCCGTACAGAGCATCGTAAGTCGGAAGATCTGGGTGTTCTCTGTTAAATTCCTCGTCTTCCTCCATGAAATCTGGCTCTATTGATATCTCGGGCTTCGGGAAGTTAAACGGCTTGCCCCAGTAGTCCCCCTCGAGCATCACAGCCATCAGCGCCTTGAACGAGAGCCTGACCTCCCGCTCGAACTCGCCATAAGTGCGGAGCGGTGCCTGATCGGAATCGCCGTTATGGATTCGTCCCCTATACACGACCGGTTTATCCCTCCAGAGCTTCGGAACACCCGGAGCCAGCTGCACTGATGAAAATACGAGCTGTCCCCCGCGTGCGACCATCATCTGCGTCATCTCATAAACGAACATCTGCATCAGCTGTTCGATCTCTTCGTAGCCCATTCCCTCGAGATATGGTGCAAGAAACGTCAGGAAGTTGTAGAACCCTTGTCCACCTGCGAAATTCGTCTGCGCACTCCCGAGAGCCTTCACCGCATGAAGAATCGCAACCTCTGCCTTCTTCGCAGGACCTGCCACACTTGACTTTGTGCCGCTGCCATCCGGCATCAGCCCGTAGTAGAAGAAGTACCGAAGGTCCCAGTCCATGCAGAAGCTGCGGGTCCCGAAGTACTCGAGGTCGTGGATGTGAATGTCGCCATTCAGGTGGTAATCAGCAAGTTTTGGTGGTAGCAGGAGGAGATACTGCTCTTTGGAAATCTTATCAGCTTTCTTTTTATGCGAAGTCTCAGCGTTATCCTGAAGATTCGCATTCTCTTTTGCTTCGAACCCGGATCCCACATCGATCTTGTGCGCGTCGTAGACCGGAGTTCCCACCCTCGTTGCTATGTTTCGCCACTCGGGATGTCCGCGCTCGAGGAGGACCACGTTTGTAAGCTCGCGCACAAGCGGACCGGAGAGGTGCGTGATACCAATCTTCTTGATCCGCTTCTCCACCTCTGCTGCGACCCATTTTGCTTCTTCCTCTGTTATCGGGTCGATTCCGTAGAACTCTCGTGATAGCTGTGTCTCCTTGACCAGCTGGGCTACGATCGCACCCCGATCCCAGTCCATCAGATGCCCGTCCGTTGTCCGAACCCGGGGCATGCGCGGCACACTCTTCCAGTCAAGCGTCTTCTGCACAGTGTCCTGTGGATGCGAGCGTGTAGGTCGCCTCATGGTGATGCGCGCCCCGTCAGATCATCGATTACGTCGTTTCTGATCCGATCATCGTCAAACATCTCGTCAAGGGTCAGGAACGTGTCACCGACCTGTAGAACCGGTGCCATCATCGTAAATACACCGTTTACACGCAGTTCGGTGAGTGATTCAGGCGTGGACATATCAGCCTCGCCGTATTCGACCGCTGCTGATTTCAGATATTCTTTCAGTTTTTTACATTTCGGGCACGCGCTGGTTGTATATACGATGATTTCGGTCATGACAGCTCCCATATCAGGTGGATGGACGTGAATGCCTCTAAACCCTGAGTATAATCATATAGGTTCTCCAACATGAAGTAACCATATGCTTCGTCCAACCCAATACTTATACCGTGGCAACGCCACCAATATTATACTATATCTGAATGGCAGGTGATCCAGATGTCCAGTAATGTGACACACATATATAGAATGCATGAAGCTTATGGGCTACACGAAACCGGATGGGTAACCATTTCCACGGATGAATTCGAGTCGATGGTGCGGACGATAGAGGTGTTATCCGATAAAGACCTCATGGCGCAGATTGGAGAAGGTAAAAGAGATGATGCCAAGGTTATGGATTTCGAGGAACTTGCGCAGGAACTTGGAATCTAAATCTCGTTTTTGTGTTTGATAGCTTCGATTGTAACTGTTTTTTCAGTAGGGTCTATTGTGTATATAATTCTAAATTTGTTCTCAAAATACAATTCCCAATATCCATGGAGGGCACCCCTCAACGGTTTGCCGTGTATTCCTGGATTTTCTTTCAGTTTTCTGATTTTAGCAGCAAAACGTTTCTGAATATTTTTATTAAACTTCCGCAATCTTTTTTCTGCGGGTTCTTTGATTAGTATTTTGAATGAATCCATGCCACCAACCTAACAGCGCATAACATTTCGATGTGAGCTAGAACATACATTCCGGATACTTGGGTCTGCGCGCAAGTTACGCTGGGCAACCGTGGTACTGACACAATCGCATCCTTGTCTCTACATTTTGGGCGGGTTTCGGTTGTGTACACGATGATTTCGGTCATAGTAACTCCCTCCAGTGTAAAAACGGACGTGAGGGGATTCGAACCCCTGACTTGCAGCTTAGGAGGCTGCCGCCATATCCTGGCTAGGCCACACGCCCGTGTGGACGAGAATAGTATATGCATCGATCATAGATAATCCTGTGGTTCCCCCGGAATTGTCGGCTCAAACGCCGGGGCGTGATCGGGAGAATTAGGGCGGGGCTGCGCAACCTTTTTAACCGATGCTCAATCAATAATCGATGCCACTACAACGGGACAGTAGGGTAGCTTGGCCGATCCTCGAGCGTTTGGGACGCTTGGACCGCGGTTCAAATCCGCGCTGTCCCATCTAATCGCGTCGCTGATGCCATCATCATGGATGTGGCGCTTGCGGCACGGCAGGTGTATATAGCATGATATACCTGCTGTATCAAGTTATTTATATAAAATTATTCGGACAAACTGTGAGACCATCCGGTTGTGCAGGATAAGATATATAATGCATTTAATCAAACACATTCCGTGCGAATATCGGATCGAGGAAACGACATGCGTGGCACAGACCGTTCAACAATGATACTCTTCTGGGCACTCATTCTCATAATAGCCGGCATCCGGATTCTTGCCGGCGAAAGCGTGGTGCCGGCATGCTTGCTTGCGATCGTTCTCCTGACATCGGGCATCGAGATCCCTGTCGCGCGTAAAAGGATGCAAAAACCGGGCTACACGTTAGGGTCGGTGAATCTGCTCGAAGAGATATATTCGGTCGAGTTGGAACGGGATTTCTCAGATACGAGGCGATTTTTTAACACGGCGATCACGCTCAATCTTGGCGGATTCCTGATACCGCTTGCAGCTGCGTTATATATTGGCATAGTGCGTCCGAACCTCGCATCGGTTGAGATATGTATCATCACGATCGCTGTGATGTATCT
>JAYEGZ010000053.1:0-4243 GCA_034659315.1 Methanobacteriota archaeon | reverse complement strand
ACCGCCGGCAGGAACGCATCGTTTAGTATCACCTCTCGTGCGCCAGCAAGCACCGAAACCAGCCCGAGCGTGCCAGCACCACAACACCCGTCCACAACGCTGCCACTCAGCTTCCGCTGGTAATAAAGCGATTCGAGCACATGCACCTTGTCGGATTTGCCGCGGGAAAACTCGATGTGCGTGTCAGACTGGGTCTTATAGATGCACAGTTCCCCAAACGCCGATGACACAATATCTCCGCGAAGATCGCAGCCAGCAAGCAGATCATAAGTGTGTGGGCTGCTGCCAGCGTCGATAATCCCGATTGGGTGCTCCCGGCTTCCTTTTCGTTGAATTACACCCTTTACTTCCGGAACTTCGCTTATGATCATCTCTGCTGTCTTTTTATCGATGGCATCCATGATCATGATCAGCATATCCTTGCCAAGCCTCGGCGGAAACGGTATCTGGTAGCCGATGGCGATCATCGGGGTTCCGACATCAAAGAGGGTTGCCTGCATGTTGCGCAAGCCCTCTCTTATGAGTATACCAAGCACATGCGCAACAACGACATCGAGGTGCCGCTTCCCGCAACGCTGGCACCGCATGGTCGCATCATTGATGCGGGTAGTACCAAGCTTGCTAAACGGCGTCTGCTTCCCGAAAGTGGGGTCTGCCACACATGACGGACATGCGACATACATCTGGTACACCGAGTCAAGCACCAGGTCAGCCGGGATGATGCAGTCTCTGCCGCCGCATCTCGGACAGACGATTGTCATGCCCGCCTCCCGAGGACCGCCCTGCACGGCGCGCCATCGGCATGACGGGTTTTGATCGGGGGACATGCAAGCCTGTAACATCCCGGCGCAACAGCGCGCAGATCAAGATCCTCGAGGATCAACACCCCTGCGCCAAGCAGCGTCCGGTGAACCGGAAAATCAATATCGCCGTGGCGATCCGGCGATAAATAATCGATACCAACCAGAGATACCCCCCTATCCACCAACAACTCAGCTGCATCTGGTTTGATGTAAACAAAGTCCTCGCAAAATCGGTCGCGCGGCAGAGCGCTATTTCTCGTCTTGAAGATGATCGCCTGCCCCGGATCGATCTTGCACCCTCTTAGCTCTTCCACAGTCACAGCCACCTGCGACTTGATGGCGACCACGTCCGCATCAAGAAAGAAACGCTCGACAGGGATCATGTCAAGCGACTTACGTCCGTCAAAGAAGTGCAGCGGCGCATCGATGTGCGTGCCCGAATGACTGCACAAAGTCAGTTCTGAGAGTGTGTAACCGTCGCAGCGCGCCTGTGAGACAGAAGGTGCAGTATCGCCGGGAAAAACGACCATATCCAGTTCGATAGTACGAGTTATGTCAATTATATCAGCCATGCCAATCATCATTTCATCCATCCGGTTTTATCTTTTCAATCAGTAACCAGTGTAGCCGGCATTATGAATGAATCGGTAACCTGCGGCAGAGTCGACGCGGGAGTCTGCGTGAGGGCCAGGGTGGGCAAGATGGATGAGGGGTAGAGTGCCTGGATGGGGGTCACGAGATTTAACATACTACCCACGATTATTCAACCATTGAGCCACAAAGTTTATATACTATCATGCTCAATTGTTATATATGCGAGCGGGAAACTAATTTTACACTACATTCCCTCATCCCCCACTCCCCCCCTCCCTCCATATACCTGCTCGCATAACCTCCTTTTATATTCTGCTGAATTGCTCTGTTCAAAGTCAGTATCTTCATGCACATCCTATAACCCGGAGGGTTGCGATGGTGGGGTGTAGCGCCACCATCATCGCGGTTTTTGGGGAATATCACTCAGAAAAATAGGAGTTCACGTTCCGATAATCAAATTCTTCCTCTGAAAGAATGTTTCTGATGAAATTAAACAGCTTTACCCGGATCTCGCGATCAAGATTTGGGTACCATACCGGACTTGCCACTACCAGCCCACGAAATGCATAGAACAATGGAATGACCTTCAATATATCCCAATCCTCGGTTTCCGAAAGATAATGATCCATGAACCGGTCATAGACCTTTTTGAACCCGCCATCCAGTCGTCCATCTTTCCTGAGCGAATAGAAGAGATAATTGATGGTCATGCATGAAACATCGTCTGCTGCTTCGCCCCATTCTCCACGACTCCGGTCAAGTACCGTAAAGTCATTCCCATCCCTAAACATGACGTTCCATGGGTGATAATCCCCGTGAACCATACATAACCGATCCTTGCCGGATTTAAGCTTCCATCTCCAGTCAATACATGTTTTTTCGATCTCAAGAAGCTCTTTATCCGTGATAAAATCGAGATTACTCGGGTAGCTATCCATCAAGCCCATGATACACTCACCATGTCCAACCGTATCCCTGATCCTTCGCACGTACAACTCCGAATCATCGGACCGATTGGCATGAATAACCGCCAGATAATCAGCTAATGCCTGCGCCCGCCCCACATCCTGATCGGTTGCGTCACTTTCACTAATCTGCTCGAGATCATAGAAATATTCGGTGCCATCCACCTCTTCCATCAACACAAAATATTCTTCTGCCCCGCCGGCTGATTTGAGCTTGCCATCACTAGTGAAATAACCAATGTCGATAGATTCAACATGTTTCGGCAGTTTATTGAACGTGGAATGCTGCCAGATCATAATCTGCGCCCGATCCGAGAAATGGTCGTGACCGAAACCCCCTTCTGTGCGCATGGACGAAAGAACTGCGGTTTTATCCTCGCCGTTGGCTGAAAACCGGATCAGAAGCGGTTTTCCATATCCAAACTCCTTCAAGCCCACGTCGATCTCGCCAAGCTTTCCGGTGCCGGTAACAGTGACCCGTTTCTGGTACACCTGACTCAGATAATCTGCGATGTCGTCGGATTTCATGATACTACCTCCTCTTATAATCGTAATATAGCAGCGGTTAGATAAATACCTATCGTGCTATCAGGCACAATCTAAATATGGTCTCGTGTCGCAGTTGTCAGCATGATCGACAGAAACGAGATCACATCCATACTAAGCGACTACGACGCAGACAACATGAAGATCGGGCTTGTTGCCTCGCATTCCGCACTCGATACGTGCGATGGTGCGGTCGATGAAGGTTTCAGGACGTTCCTGGTCTGTCAGGCTGGACGCGAGAAGACGTATACCAAGTATTTCAGGGCAGAGCGAGATTCCGGCGGAAATCTACTCCGTGGTATCGTGGATGACAATGTAGTTTATCAGCGGTTTGATGAGATCCTGAAGCCGGATAATCAACAGCGCCTGCGCGATGATAACATCCTCTTTGTTCCGAACCGATCATTCACATCATACTGTGAGATCGACTCAATCGAGGATGATTTTGCAGTTCCGATGCTTGGCAGCCGCAACCTGCTCAGGAGCGAGGAGCGGGGTGGCGAAGAAGATTATTACTGGATTTTAGAGAAGGCTGGACTGCCATACCCGGAGAGAATTGATGATCCGGAAGATATCGATGAACTGGTCATGGTAAAACTTCCGCACGCCGTAAAGAAACTCGAACGCGGCTTTTTCACGGCATCTGACTACACAGAGTATCAGGAGAAGTCGGAGTCGCTGATCAGGCAGGGCGTGATCACCAAAGATGCACTATCTTCAGCACGTATCGAGCGATATGTGATCGGTCCGGTCTTCAATCTCGATTTCTTTTATTCGCCGATCGAGGACACAATGAGTCCGATCGAACTGCTCGGAATTGACTGGCGGTTTGAGACAAGCCTTGACGGGCATGTGCGCCTGCCGGCGCCGCAGCAGATAACGCTTGTTGAGGGGCAGCAGATTCCGGAGTACACAGTCTGCGGGCACAATTCGGCGACGCTCCGGGAGTCGCTCCTTGAGGGGGCGTTTGAGCTGGCAGAAAAGTACGTGAAAGCTACGCAAAAGCATTATTCCCCCGGGGTCATCGGTCCGTTCTGCTTGCAGACGTGTGTGGATAAGGATCTGAATTTTTATATTTATGATGTTGCACCCAGGATTGGCGGCGGCACGAACGTGCACATGTCGGTCGGGCATCCTTATGGAAATACACTCTGGCGAAGAAATATGAGCACGGGACGGCGGCTTGCGATGGAGGTGCGGAGGGCTGTTGCGGCGGATCGGGTTGCTGAGATTGTGACGTGAAATGGCTGGGAGCTAAAAATTAAGATGATGGACAACCAGCAGGAAAAGTGTACTCCATAAGGCTGAACCATCTCCATTTGATGCGGCAGAAAG
>JAYEGZ010000052.1:0-4261 GCA_034659315.1 Methanobacteriota archaeon | reverse complement strand
TTGCACAATCTACACGGACTATGATCCGTATATATTCTTTACTGTGATAAACTGGGGTGATTACACCATCCCCTCGCTAACGCTCAGAGATTCACCTGTGGACACCTGGCACAAACCAGCGACCACTGATTTTAATGTATGGAAGTGCGCGCTTCCGGCGGACATGTTGAAAGTTCCTGATATGCAATTTGATCTATGGAACTGGGACTTCTCGCTCAAACCGGGCGAAGTGATGACGTGCGCGTATCCTGTGAGCCTGCTAAAGCCCGGAACTTACACACTCGGTTCTGCGACCGTTAACTGGACTGAAGATGGGTATGATTACAGCATGATTTCGTACCCGCAGCCGGTTAAGGTACATGGTCCTTATATCGAGGTGACAAAGACGATTGATCCTTCTCTGGTGACTCAGAATAATACTACAGAGGTCACGGTAATCGTAAAGAACACTGGTGACAGGGCTGCATCGATAACAATCATGGATCAGCTTCCGATGGAGTCCGTGCTGGTCCGTAATCCGGTCTCACGCGGCATGATCATCGGTGGAGGGAACGAGACCTTCTTCCTGAAACGTGTGATAAAAGCGGGTGAGGTGGAGACGTTTGACTACACGATCGATCCGAACCGGACTGTGATGCTGCCGCCTACTGTGGTCGAGTTCGTTGATATCACGACGTATGAAGGGATCAGCATCTCTGATATGCCGATACTGACGGTGAACGGGACCAAAGCCATTGGTGCGGCTGCGGATGTGTTGGCTGAAGCTGAAGCAAAAGCGGCGGTTGAAGCTATGAATGCATCAGGCTCCGGATTGGGGGTAGGATTGGCGGCAGCAGAGGTTGCGGAGACCATAGACACTCCGGTCCGGACAGAACCCGGGTTCACTGGTATGTTTGCGGTTCTCGCGTGTCTTGCTGTGGTGTTGATCGGCAGACGTCGGAAATGACATCCAGCAGAGCCACACTTTTGATTTTTTTATGGTATATGCACCATATCGTCCAGCCACTCCACGCACAATTTCCATTTACGAAAAGTGCACCTCGTCTTCGAGCCCGGAATCCATGTGGTTGCAGTCACCCCATGCACCACTTCCATTTACGAAAAAGTGCACCGCAAGCCCCACCCGGAGGGCAGTTTTTACTCGATTTTTTGTGAAAAAATCGTTTTTGATGTTTTTGATAGTTTTGATGACCGCAGTCCCAGTTCAGGCGGCTGCATCCGAAGACATTGTTTGCACAGATACCACGCTCGTATGGGGCGAGCGTGTTGCTATCGAGGGGTATTTATTCGAGGCGACTGATTTCAGTGTCGGTAGAGCCTCTGAGATCCGGCTCGGGGAATCGGTCTGGGTGCTTGTCACGGTATATAAGAACGATTCGGTGGTGTGGCGCGAAGTCTTCAGCACCAACGAGACTGTTATTGATTATGCATGCAATGCAAACGAAAGCTCATACACGTTCGGTCTCAATTGCACAGAAACATATTTCGAGAATGAGACTGACCGGATACGGGTACATGCCAGCAAGATCATTATCGGGAGCAACCCGCCGATCCAGTCGATCATGGTCCAGGCATGTATCATCCCGCCGATAGAGCGCATATCCTTTAGCGAGTGGATGAACAACACATTCACCGTGACTAAGAGCGCAAGCAAAGAGGTCTATGTCCGGGAACAGGCATTCGTCGAGCTTAAGATAGCGAATCTCAGCATGGCAGACCGTGTTGAGGTCGCCGATTCGATCGCTGACGAATTCGTGGTCGATCCGGATCGCGATCTCTACTGGGATTACTCGCGGGACACGTATCGATACTCGATAACGCCGCTTGTGCCCGGGATGCACACGCTACCCGCTGCGAACGTGTCAGTGTGGTGCAAAGGGCTGCGGATCAATATCACGAGCGACATGCCGGAGGTTACTGTGCAGGGTCCCTACGTCACGATTACGAAGACCACGGAACATACGGACAATGCGACGAATACTACTACAGGTATAGTGAATATTACTGATAGTATGGTAAATGTTACTAATGGTGTTATGAATATCACAGTGAGTGTATGCAATGAGGGAACTCATGCTGCGATGGTGTACGTCTTTGACTCGATACCGGATGGTGCCGAACTGGTTAATGGCACACTTGGCTGGAGCATGGTGCTAAACCCGGCATCGACCGAGCACACCAGTGAATATGTGAACACATATACAATAAAAATTAATGAAACGGTTACGCTTCCTAGCGCGGTTGTGTATTACCAGACGGCAAGGCAGGTCGATCTGGTGCGAGACTACAAACCCGCGGCGACATTTGAACTCGAGAAATATATAAATCCTAAGTTCTATTCAGCCAGAGCGAGATCATCGGAAATCCTGATTAGGTGTGGTGCCGATGTAGATGCGGCGGTGGATAACGCGACCGCTGATGCCGTGAATGGTACAGCCGCCGATGCGCCAGATGAGACCGCGGGCGCCACATTGGATGAAGTGTCGGATGAGGCGCCGGGCGAGACTGGCAAAAGCGAGCCGACAACAGCGGAAAATGAGAATGACAAAGAAGGAGAAGAAGAGAATGGAAAGGAGAACGGTTTAATGGAGAAAATAAAAGCGATGCCAGGATTCACATCGATCTTTGCAATCATCGGGCTTCTTTCAGGATATCTGGTTATCGGATCCGGTTCTCGCAAGTCATGACGACGTTTAAGGAATTTGCAGATGTTTGTGAGGAAATCGAGGGGATTTCTAGTTCACTTGAGATAACCGCAGTCGTATCGGCTCTTCTACAACGAATCAGTGAACGCAGCGACCCTGACTCAGAACTTTCGATAGTCTCCCGGTTCGTTATGGGCAAGGTGTTTCCTGACTGGAACGCGGTCGAACTGGGCGTTGGTCCTTCGCTGTTGTACGAATCGATATCAAGGACTGCTGGAGTATCGGTTAAGCAGATCAAGCAACTGATACGCGAGACTGGCGATGTGGGGGAGGCGGCACGGGCTGCGCTTGAAAAAGGAGTTGCCGGATCATCTGGGGCGCGGGCAACGCAGACGACGTTTCTTGATTTTACTGGTGGCGGTGTGGAGGATAACGGGGGCGGCAGTGGGGGTGGTAAGGGCGGAAGCGGGGCAGACGGGCATCTCACAATCGTCGAGGTCTTTGAGAGGATGCTTTCGATTGCGCAGGCATCAGGTAAAGGTTCGCAGCAGATAAAAATAAAAAATCTTCAATATTTATTTGGCACAGTGTCCCCCATAGAATCGAGATATATCGCACGCATCGTGCTTGAGGAACTCAGGATCGGCGTAGGCGAAGGGCTTGTCAGGAACGCAATCGCACAGGCATTCGTGGAAGACGCAGGCGCGGTCGAGCGTTCATACATGCTAATCAACGATCTTGGCGAGGTTGCGGTCACCGCGTTCCACCATGATCTTGAGCAGGTGAGTATCCGAATCGGAAGACCGATCAAGCTGATGCTTGCCCAGATCGGCAGTTTTGACGATATCACCGAGGTGTATGCTGCTGAATGGAAGTTCGATGGCGCACGGGTGCAGATCCACAAGGATGGCGACGACGTCCGGATATTCTCAAGAAGGCTCGAAGACGTGACGAAATCGCTTCCGGACGTCGTAAACATGATAAAATCGCAGGTGACTGCGAACCAGGCGATTCTCGATGGCGAAGTGGTTGCCACGGGACCTGCGGGAAAGCCTCTTGCATTCCAGGAGATTATGAGGCGCTTCCGGAGAAAATACAAGGTATCTGCGATGGCAGAGAAGGTTCCGCTCCATCTGAACCTGTTTGACATAATGTACCTCGATGGCGAGGCGTTGATCGATGAGCCGCTCCACGTCCGCAGAAAGCGGCTGGAGTTGGCGGTGCGCCCGCATGGCGGCGCTGTCCGTATCAGCGTGGCAGAGCAGGTCGTAACCGACGATTCCGGAGTTGCACACGCCGTGTATCAGGCTGCTCTGGACGCGGGGCACGAAGGGATCATGTTAAAGAACCCGGATTCTGCATATTCTCCGGGAAAACGCGGCAAGAACTGGCTCAAGATCAAGCCGATCATGGAGACGCTCGATCTCGTCGTTGTCGGCGCAGACTGGGGTGAGGGGAGAAGAGCGAACCTGATCGGCTCGTACATGCTTGCGTGCCACGATCCTGACACAGCGGAGTTCCTTGAGATCGGCAGGGTCGGGACAGGCATCACAGATGAGCAGTTAGCCGAACTAACCGAACTCTTTTCGCAGTATATCATCTCAGAAGACGGGGGC
>JAYEGZ010000051.1:0-4279 GCA_034659315.1 Methanobacteriota archaeon | reverse complement strand
ACCTGTATACGCTCGTGGGGGCTATCGCCATAATCACTGCCGTAACGCAGATCAGAAGAGATTGATGTATTGATATATATGAAAATAAAAATACTTATACCTTTTTTGTTGATCCTACTGTGCATCCTGTGCCCCGGCACTGCCTGCGCTTACGATGAGGATGATCTTGAATGGGCATGCGGCAATTCAAAGGAACTTCACCTCGGCGAAGGAATAACGTGCGGCAATTACACGGTTGTGACTTACAATTTCCCCCGGTCCGATCAAAAACAATTCGTTGGGATAAAACTATATGAAAATAACATCCTGGTTGCTGATCAAACGCTAACAGAGGGTGGGGATTACATCCACAATGATGAGGTTCGGATAACGGCTCTTGAAATGTGGATGACCGATCAGGACTGGACATATATGCCAACCGATCGGTGGGCAAAGATCAAGATAGAACCAAGAGGCTTGCCGCGTTTTGAGGTGGAATTCGAGACTGACAAGGAGGAATATGAACCGTACTCAACCATCGAGGTGGAACTTATCATCCAGAACATCGGGGATGCAAGAGCAGATGATGTGAACGTCTATGTCGATGCGGAGGCTTTTGAGATGATCCATGGAAAGACCCAATACCATCGTTCCGGAATTGGAAAAGGGGAACTTGTGGATGGTAAAACCGACACCGCGGTATTCGACCCGATAACACTGCGATTTGATCCACCTTCAGTGATTGAGGATAGCGTACTCGACCTGACAATAAACATCGAGTATCATGATATAAAAGATAAAAAATATTGTTATTCCATATCATATCCAGTGAAGGTACTCAGCATGTTCAGCATCTCTAAATCAATAAATGATAATGTATACATGGATGAAATTGCCACAGTCACGGTAACGCTGAGCAACGATGGTACACGCCCGATCAACTCGATCCGGATGAGCGACACCGTGCCGTCCGAATTTGAGTTGAATGGAAACTCGTCAATGGAATGGGGACTGGATCTCAAAGCTGGCGAGCGCAGGAGTTTTACATACCCGTTAAAGCCACTCCGGCCGAGTGTGGAGGGATACTTCCTCCCTCCTGCGATTGCACAATGGGACGGGGGTGGCAGAACATATTCTGCGCGATCAGATCTCCCGTATATTAGGGTATACGGTCCAAAGATAGAGTTATCAAAGACAGTAAAACCAAGCAGCATCGATATGGGTGGGATTGTGACCGTCACTATGAAGGTTGCAAATACCGGGAATGAGGTGGCAAGCGTCAATGTGGCTGACTGCCTCCCCCCGGATGCTGTGCTGACCGATGGCATGCTCGGCACTGATGCGATTTTGGGGGCAGGCGAGAGCCATACATTCAGTTATAACATGAAGATGTGTGTATCGGGTTCTGTCGAACTGCCGGCTGCTGTTGCGCATTTTGTAGATACCCATTACTATGAGGGATCCATCGTCTCTGAGATTAGGTCAATCACTGTAAATCCGGCAGCAACCCCGCACCCGGTACAAACGATCGATACATGGGATAAGCCGGCCGCCAACAATGCTACCTCAAATACCGCCACCCAGACAGATGAAAAAGCCGGTTTGGGGTCGGTATGTGTGTTAGTTGGATTTTTTGCTGCGGTATTTGTGATTACGCGGGTTTAGGTGAATATAAATATTACTTGTAACTACTCAGGTGTGCCGATTTGCCGCCCGATTGTGATTCTGTACTTTCTGGCAAGAAAAATAACCATAAAGTGCGCAGAGGAACGAGAGAGTAGTTAACCGCTTATTTCGGCTCTTTGATATTTCACGTTGCAGTGAGATGACGTCAAATTGATATGTTGTCATTTATACCTTGCAATATTCGGTAGTGTCCCATAAACCATGACGTTGAATTAACAATCATCGGGCTTGATGGCGATTTTACATAATTTTGATATGCCATTCAAAATCACCATCAGTGGGGTGCATAAAAGATGAAAAATTGTGTTAGGTCACGAAAGTTAGTACACTACCCAATATTCACTGATCAACTCCCCCATAAAATAGCGATAACGCGTAGCATATACGACACACTTTTAGCAAATTCAATGATTAATTATTTACACATCCTACCATCCATAGTATATTCAACAAATCTAATGGGTGGTGAACGGCAATGGCAACATTTGAGCTATCACTGGATATTCCGGACATTAAAATCGAAAAAATGGAACCAACTGAAAACAAAGATGGGATCATCACAGTATTGAGCACAGTTGTGGGTACTTGCTGTCACAGATGTGGTATAGAGGTTAGCAAGCCTTACTGCCATGGTAAGTAGGTTGAACCCCGTCATTCATCGATTCTTGACATGAAAACATATATTCGTATTCGTCCTGCGAGATGTGAGTAATAAGGGAGGTTTGGGTTATAAGGCGGTGATGAGTGCTATCTATCGACATATCAACACAGAAGTGAGTTGGGGCTTTGGGACATTATTATCCAACCTTTCATGCCCGATATCCGGGGCAATCTTGCCATCAGATAGCCACTTCTATTATCCGTGCACCACCCCTGATCTCGATCTGCTCATTCAGGACTTCCAGGCAGCCATACATCGCATCCTTTATGTTTTCCAGCGCTTCTTCGACGGTCTTCCCCTGCGATACGCAGCCCGGTATGGATGGGCATTCCACGACATACCAGCCATCTTCACCTTCACTGATCACGACTTTGTATTTCATATCTCGAAGTCACCCGCTGAAGATGTGTTTTCGACGTTTGAACAGTTTTTCTACGGGTGGGGTGAGCACGCAACTGCAAGCACTCACTGACCTTCGCCGCCCCCGCATCCTGTGCGTGCTTCGTTGCGGGCGAGCCGGGCGGCGCGGAGGCATCTCGCGTCGTGATGTTGCGGCGGGTGGCTGTGGGTGGGTACGCCGCTCCAAAGTACTCCAGTCTCGGAAGGTGACCGGGAACTTGTGTTGGTTGAACTTTTATTTTAATTTTGAGATGAAATCATTTCGTTCCACCTTTGCTTGTTTTATAATCGAAATCAACGTCCCTTTGGCCAATTCACGATGATTTGGAACTGTAACGAGTAGTCTCCGATATTCATTCAACAAATGAATATGACTCCCCGTTTGACGATGGACACGGAAACCAAACTTCCTTAAAATTTTAATAACCTCATTAGATGACAGAACTGGAAGTTTGGACATATCTTTCTACCTCAATGTCTAAAAAAGAAATTTTACGATTCTTTTGAGATAGTTCCATAAGAATTTGGTAATGTTCTTCCAGTCCTTTTTTTAGATTTCTGATAGCCTCCACTTCTGTAAATCCTTGGTCTGCTACATTCGTTACTATATCAGTAGCTACGAAATATTTACCTTCTTTATGGGTTTGAATGACGGTTTTCATTATTTCCTCCTTAAACGATATGTCACCATAAATGTCGGCTGTATATTGGTGTTTGTAGATCGCTTGTAACTGAGATGACATAGAGTTTGCGGCTCGGGCGCTCTCGCATCTTCGCCGCCCAGAAGATCCACGATTCAGGAACGGGCATTGGTGGACGTGGAGTGTGTGTTCGGAGCCAAGTGATACTCCAACCAGTGGGCGAAACGTCAGATATCTGTGATCAAATCGAACCACTTATCTCGCGTAAGTTCGGCATCGTTTATTATTTTTCGAATCATCCCCTTCCCGATCTTTTCTCCCGGGTGTATCGGGATCAGGGTGGTCCGCCCATCCGGGTGCCGCATGAATAGATGGCTGCCTTTCTGTCTGATTTGCCGAAAGCCAATGTTTTCCAATGCCCCGATAACTTTTCTGGCGGGCAGGGGCTTAATTATATCAATCAAACAGAAACCTCAACCCGTTGGATGCCAATGAACTCAGATGCAGACACTTTTTCGGATTCAACCTCTAAATAAAGTTGAACCGCTTCTATTATCCTCCCTCTCAACTCATCGAGGGTCTTTGCCTGTGTGTGGCACCCACTAAGTTCGGGAACGGACGCTACATAGATACCGTCTTCGTCTCGCTCTATAACAACTGTAAAGTCTCTTTTCACGTTTTACGCCTCTCTTGATGATCTGAGTTTATTATATGGATAGCTTGTGCTTATGGTAACATAGGTTTTGCGGCTCTGGTGAATCGACCTTCGCCACCCCCGCCCATTCGTGCTCTGCGTGCTTCATTGCAGGCGAGCCGGGCGGCGGGGCATCTGCGTCGCGGTGTCGCGGACGGATGCGCCGCCGGTGGGTGCAGGGGGGTGCGAAGGTGTGGGGGCGGGCTGCCGGGCGTGGGT
>JAYEGZ010000050.1:5440-15995 GCA_034659315.1 Methanobacteriota archaeon | reverse complement strand
AGGCTCTGGTATGTGTTTAGCCGATGTGAAAAAACCACGAGATTTCAAGAGATTGACACAAGAAGATGGTAGCCTTCCTCGTGGAAATCTGTGTAATCTCGTGGTTATCTGAACATATATCATTAACTATCCGGGACTGGTACACTACCAAAATTTCAGATAACCACCCGGTCAAAAATCGCGCCCGCTACCACATCTTTCGTGCCGCAGACATGCCTTACGTTATTTTTGCTGATGATCCACACCTCTCCTTCAGCGCCGCCCATATTCTCTACGGTATTTGCAACAATCGTAGCAAGCCCGTAACGGTCCATCACCTCCTTTGCACGCAGGGTCAGCGCGTCGCCCGGTTCAGTCTCCAGCTTGAAACCGACAACCACAAGATCCGGGTGCCGGTCTCGCACCGCCCCCAGTAATTTTTCTGTCGGGCGCAGGTTGAGCGTCAGTTGACTGCCGGACGGTATCTTACCTGCAGACGGATCGAGCGTGTAATCAGAGATTGCAGCAGCACTGATCAGCAGATTATAGCCCCCATCTGCCTCAAGCTCACCAAGCACGACATCAGTCATCTCCCTGGCAGTCTCCACATAGATCTCGCTGATGCCGGAAAAGCCGACATTCCCACGATGCACAAGCGTCACATCTGCACCGCGCCTGAAAGCCTCGTGTGCAAGTGCAATTCCCATTCTTCCTGATGCCCGGCTCGTAATCATGCGCACCGGATCGATCGGCTCAGCGGTTGCCCCGCCCGTGATCAGCACCCGCATTCCGGCAAGCGAGGCGTCGCCAAGCGCTTGTTCCACCCATCGCACAATATCCAAGGTCTCTGCAACCTTTGCTTTCCCTTCCTCAATCACGGGACCTGCGACCACAACTCCATAACCCCTCAGCACGTCGATGTTTCCGCGCACGAGCGGGTTATACATGCTCCCGTGCATGGCGGGCGCAATTACGACCGGTAACCCTGCGCCAATCGCTGTTGTCGCGAAGATCGAGACGAGCGTATCAGGGATGGCGTGCGCGATCTTTCCAATGGTGCTTGCCGTGCACGGCGCAATCAGCAGCAGATCGGCAGCGCTGCCACTGTTACTGTCGCCACCATCACCACAACATTCCACCCAAGAGACCTTGCCAGTCCACTGCGTGATCGGAGGGCGCCCTGTTGCGCATTCGATCGCATCCAGGTGGATGATCCGCTGCGCAGATTCGGTCATCACCGCCTGCACCACAGCACCGCGGCGGATCAGTTCATGTGCCAGTTCGATTGTCCGCACAGCCGCTATGCTGCCTGTGATACCAAGCACAATCGTCCTGCCTGCAAGCGTTTCAGTCAGAGCGCTGTCACCCGCCGTTATTTTTATCGGTTCAGCTTGTTCTGTTTGTTTCATAAACAACATTCAGGTATTGCCGCTATCGTAATTAATCATTCTTACGGCGGTTTTTGGGATGCGATATGAATATCCCAACAATCACAGGATGTTGCCTGTTACCTGCTCAATATCCAGGACAAACGGCTCGCAATTCGCTTAAATCCCCGTATCACAGCCACCGGTTCTTGCAGCTTCCGGTAATGATAGATCCATACAGTGACACTCAGTTAACCACATGATTGCACCGATTTTCAAGAGAAAATATGATGCGGCAGTATATGAGATGTAAATATATCACTAATATATTATATATACTACAATCCCCCATATAGTAATCTTGTGAAATCTCGTGGTTTTTCTCGCCTCGGCTACACATACAATCAAATCAACCTGAAACCACTGAGATTCGTCGGCAGATCGGTCAGCGTTGTCTGCATGACCGTGTCCGGGATATTAAGCACGCCTGGCTGCTGCAACAACGTATCAGCGACTGAGACCCAAGGCGCGGTTTCATCGAACAGCTCGGAAGTTTTGTTCGTTTCGGTTTTATTTACAGAGCGCTCATGTACATCATATTTTCTGCGCTTTTTCCCGTCACTTTTTCCTTTTATATAATACTGCCGCAGCAGGTTTTTTAATCTGGCATCATCAGTCTGACCTGATAGGGCATTGTACGTGTCTAATACCCATCCGATCTCTGAATGGTTGTGGTACCCAACAGTAGACCCAAGCGCATACATCCGCTTGACCAGTTCCTGCACACGTTCGTTTGTTTTAGACATACCTTTTTACACGATTTTACCAGAAATACGCAGTCCGTCTGCCGTGAACTCGAGTTTTCGCATCTCACAGTCGTGTGCGGTTCCGCACATCTTGATGACTTGTATGGCACGTGTCATCGACCTGCCACGCATGAAATTATGGAGAAAAACAAGCCCATCACATGCGTACTGCTCTGCAGAGTATGTGCTCGGATCGACCATCACAGAAAGCAAGATCGTTGTGCAGTTTAGCTGGCTTAAATTTTGTATGAACCGTCCGATCTCCATATCATTTGACGTCTGATCATTGACACTGAAGCGCAGCGTGGACATCGAATCGATCACCAGACGCCTGATAGAATGCGTTTTCACAAAGTCCAGAATCTCTGCATAGACGGTGGACGGACTGATACTCGTACCAGAATATGCATAATCCGGTACTGATTTAACGTCCATGAAGAACAATATGTCTCGCCCGGCCAGAGCCGGTATATTCAGGTTATATCCAGACATGTTTTCAAGAGTTGCCTCTGCGCCACGCGTAAGCGACACATAGAGTCCATGTACACCAGTGCTTGCCCCATACGCTAGAAACTGGACGCCAAACGTAGTTTTACCGCTGCCGGGGGGTCCACTCAATACATAAATCCGATCCGGGATAAGTCCACCCTGGATTACACCATCAAATCCTTTTATTCCTGTTTTAATTCTCAACTAAACCACCCTTTGGTAATATAATGGTGAATACGCTTCCTTTACCCTCTTCGCTCTGTATTTCAAGCAATCCGTGGTGCAACTCGGCGATCTTCTTCACGATCGCAAGCCCAAGACCTGTGCCCTCGTGATATCCTGCCTGCTCAAACTCCTCGAACACCAGTGCCAGTTTGTCAGCAGCAATCCCGGCACCACGATCAGATACCGCGATCTCGATGACATCCCTGACATCCTTTACCGTGACTCGAATACGTCCGCCTTCCGGCGTGAATTTGATCGCATTGTCGATCAGGTTGATGACCGACCTTGAAACCTGGTTACGGTCGATTTTAGCTGAAATCATGCTCTTCAGGTCAACGTCCAGACTGATGTTCTTCTTATCTGCAAGTGATCTTATGTTACCAACGATCTCATCGATCATGCTGGTTATATCAACCTCTTCAAGATTCAGAGGGAGTTTTCCGGACCGGATCTTGCTGACATCGAGTATATCATTGATCAAATAAGCGATATTATCGGTATTCTTGAGAATCTTGGCAAGAGCGCCTTTTTGCTTATCATCCATACCACCGAACCGTTCGCCATGTAGCAGTTCGGCGTACGCGTGGATAGCGGTGATCGGATTTCGCAGTTCGTGCGCCACCGTGCTCAGGGCATCGTCCCTCGCCCGGATAAGATTAGTAAGCTCAGTAAGCTCGGTGTTTGACTGTGCCAGATCCTCAGTCACCTTGCTTAGCTCAGAGATGCCGAATACATCATCGTTGTGCTCTTCGAATCGCCCAAAAATCACAGACGGCGGTCTGATCAGGTCAGTTGCATACGGAACATCAGATGTCGGCTGGATAGATGCATGGTCGATGATAGCAAGCCCTCCATCATTGTCCTGTACATATATGCCAAAAGGCTCATCGATCTGCTCGTCGGTTAGTATATTCTTGATTTCGTTGCTTATACTCGTGTAAGCGGCAACATTCTGTACGAGTTCGATGGCTGCGAACGTTTTGCCAAATGAATCAACAAGCGGCATGATCGAAAGTGTTGCGTCAAACTTTCTGCCGTCCCGGTCGCGCATGGTCTGGATGATCGTTACTGGTTTGTTCTGTTCAAATGACATTGAGATGCGGTCATGGATACTTGATTCATACCCACACCGCTCGTAGTAATACTTATCCGTATCGTCGCCAAACACATTTGCATACCAGTCGTTGACATATCGTATCCGCATATCCATATCAAGGACGCAAATGCCAACGCCAAGCCCCTGTACTATATTGATCATGTCCACCGACGGACCCCTGTAGACATATCGTATGGAATGTTTATAAATATTTGCGGTTGAACAGATGTTATGAACACCCGTCTCAACATCGAGCAGTCAACGATCACTGGCACAATTCCTGCGCCACCGTCCAAGAGTTATAGCCACCGGGCGATCGCGATTGCCGCCCTGTCAAACATGTCCAAGATCGCATATCCACTCCTCTCAGCAGACGTGAAGGCGACGATATCCGCATCAAGGAGCATCGGGGCTGATGTGAGTGTGTCAGAGTCAGGGGACCTGCTAACCATAAGCGGCGTGCAGCGTCCTGCGGTGCCGGGTGACGTGATTGACATCTTAAACTCAGGAACGACCCTCCGGTTCTTTACGGCGATAACATCGCTTGCACCGGGGACAAGTGTCCTCACAGGTGATGCATCGATCAGAACTCGCCCGAATGACCCGCTTCTCTGTTCGCTAACTGATCTTGGTGCGGACGTGTTCTCGACAAAAGGAGACGGGACCGCTCCAATTGTAGTTCGAGGACCGCTTAAAGGTGGAAGCACGCAAATCAGCGGATCAATCAGTTCGCAATTCATCTCTGCGCTCCTGATTGCATGTCCGATCGCAAACGAAGATACTACGATTTCGGTTGAGGGTGAACTCAAGTCGAGACCTTACGTCGATGTCACGCTCGAAGTGCTCCGTGAGGCAGGAATCGTGATCGACGAAAGAGACGATTCCGGTGGTCTGAGGTTCGTAATTGAGGGAAATCAGACGTTTGATCTCAGGAAGTACACAGTGCCAGGGGATTTCTCGTCGTCATCGTACTTGCTTGCAGCAGGTGCGCTCGCAGGCGATCACGTCACGGTCCGGAATCTGTATCCGTCGGCGCAGGGTGATTCAGCGATCATTCGGATTCTTGAGGAGATGGGCGCGGACATCATCTGGAATCAGAAGACGGGCGAGGTTAAGGTCACTAAAAGCGATCTGCACGGTGTGACAGTCGATGTTGGCAGAACGCCGGATCTCGTGCCGACGCTTGCAGTGCTCGGCGCGTGCGCATCAGGCGAGATGCGTATTGTGAACGCGTCGCATGTCAGGTACAAGGAGACCGACCGGCTACATGCGATGGTTGTCGAGCTTGCGAAGATGGGGGTTACTATCCGCGAGACTGCGGATGAACTCGTGATTCGTGGCGGCGAGTTAAAGG
This sequence comes from Methanobacteriota archaeon, assembly GCA_034659315.1. Classification (GTDB taxonomy): domain Archaea; phylum Halobacteriota; class Methanosarcinia; order Methanosarcinales; family Methanogasteraceae; genus Methanogaster_D. The sequence goes on along the minus strand of JAYEGZ010000050.1, from coordinate 10,679 downwards.
GCGCGTCGCTTCACGGCTGGGATGATCACAGGATTGTAATGTCGCTTGCTGTTGCAGGGCTGGTTGCTGGCGATACAGAGATTGACACTGCGGAATCAGTTGCGGTCTCGTATCCGGAGTTCGCCCGGGATATGAAGCGGCTTGGCGCGAGGGTTTTGGTAGGTCAATCCACCGACACCTGAGCATGATGTTAGGGGCATACTCATGCCAGTACGGGATAATAGACACCCGCGCGCCCCCGGGTGAGCACAACCATGAACAAAAAAACCACAATACTCTGTTCCGCAGCCGATCAGGCAAGCATGAACATCAAAGAAAACTTAATCGCACTCCACGACTGGGTGCATGATGGGGGGGTCTACGAATCCGACGAGTGCAGGATCGTTACGGTCGAGAAACTCCATATCTTCTGCGATCACATCGATTCTGAACTTGAGAAGCGCGGACTTCCGACAGACAGGATCATCTTTGCATCAAAACACAAAAGCGACAGTGGGCAACGGTTGTTCTCCGCCCATTTCACAGGAAACGTCGGTGACGCTAAATTTGGCGGAAATCCCCGCGAACTCGCCCCGGCAGCGCCGCAGGCACTAAAATCGTTCCTCGAATCGGTGCGCGATCTTGCAACCGGTACTGGTTACGAGGTCTCCATGGAATCGACACACCACGGACCAACCGCACTCTCTGTGCCATCGATATATGTCGAGATCGGCAGCGGAGCGGCGGAATGGGTTGACAGGGATGCAGGCAGGATCGTTGCCAGTGTGATTCTGGGTATGTGTATGAACGACGCGGGTCCGCATGAGCCGGGGTCCGCCGCCCCGGTTGCGGTTGGCTTTGGCGGGGGGCATTATGCGCCAAGGCAGACAAAACTGATCTTTGAGACGGGGATCACATTCGGGCACAACTTCCCCAAGTACCAACTGGACAGTCTCGATGATGGATTGATCCTTGAATCACTTGAGAAATCTGGCGCGGATTTTGCGTACTTTGACCGGAAGTCGATGAATGCCGCCCAGCGAAACCGCATCAACGCCGTGATCGATGATCTCGGGTACGAAGTCCTGCGAGAAAGCGCAATTCGGGAGCGGTTTGGATGATGATTGTGGGATGGCGCGAATGACGGGAAAATGCGGGGGGAGGGATTTGAACCCACGAATGTCTGCACAACAGGATCTTAAGTCCTGCGCCGTTGACCTGGCTTGGCTACCCCCGCAGAGGGGCTGAGTCTTCGTTGGACATATCTTTAATCTTTTCTAACTCGTGAGAGAGAACAGAAGAGATATTTTCCATCGCCGCATCGACATTTTCTCTTAAATCAGCCATATAATTCCATCCCTTCTTTTTCTACCAATCTATTAAATAGATTGCCCTTGCCCGGACGTTGGGATTCGCTGCAGAATAACCGGGCAAAGTTGAACATCCTCAAACACATTCACAATATAGTGCGTGGTAGTTTGGTAATTAGGTATCCCTAACAAATATATGGCCGGTTTCTTTTGGAGATACTGCATCCGGCAGAAATGGCATTACGCCACCGCATCACTGATCAGATCGTGATCTCGATGCCATACACCTGCTCCGGGTTCTCCTTGTGCACCTTCCAGAACACCTCTTCCACCACCTCGGCCTCTTCGCCAGATCGCTCGATCAACTGCTTTGTTCTGCGGGGAACGGTCTTCGGGCCGAGCACAGCACCCGGACGCTCAGGATCATCGATATAATCAGTTTCCATCATGAACCGACTCCCTTCGGCAAGTGCCATCTCAATAGCGCCCTTGCCTGCGAGTACTCCAGGAAATATGCCTTCACACTCAAAAACTCGTACCAACGGCGGCGCATAATGCTTAACTACTTTTTCGGGCGCCAACCTCGACTTCTTTGCAATTGCCGCCAGATCAGCGATCGCAGCAGCATCAGTGGTCTCGGTGTGCAGTTGCACGGCGCAGCCGACATCACGTGCCAGTTTCATCCCATAAGCCATTATGCGGTTTGATGCATCCCATATCGAATCGGAAACCTCATAATGTGGACGCCCGGTCTTGATGCCTACCGCCTCATTCTCGGCAACAAAACGCTCTGCAATCTCAAGCCCGCGGATCATTAACTCCTCTGCATGCTTCTGCCCGACCTGATCAGTCAGCCGCGTAATCTCTGCCGGGTGAACTCCGAGCACGGTAAATACAGTCACTCCGAGATCAGACCGGTTAATTTCACGCGCGATACCAACGGTCTCCTCAAATACAGGTTTAAAACCATCAGGCTCCGTTACATCCACTCCGATCGTCCACGACGGCTTTGAGACAAGAATCAGATGCGTGCCACCCGCGTTCGCAAATTCCTTTGCTGCAGAGATCCCTTTCCCTTTACGATCAAGATGGATGTGGTTGTCAGTAATCGGGATCATAACAATCCAAGATCGTCAAGATCGTGTACGATGCGAATAACAACACGCCGGGAATCTTCCGGACTCTTGCAGCCAGTGATGATCATTTTTCCAGATCCAAAGAGCAAAACAACAGATTTCGGCTCTTTAATTCGGTAAACAAGTCCTGGGAACTGTTCAGGTTCGTATTCGATGTTTTCAAACCCAAGACCCATCGTGACCGCATCGAGATTGATCACGCACCCAAGATCTGCTGATGAAACGATGTTGTGAAGAACAAGTTCGGTCTGCCCTTCGGTATTGATGCCGATCTCTTCAAGCTTCTCAAAAATCTTCTGTGCCCCGATTTTGACATCAGCTATCTTCTTTGCACCGGTGCAGACTATTTTACCGCTACCGAAAACCAGAACCGCAAGTTTTGGTTCGGCAAGTCGATAGATCGCACCAGGAAACCGTTTTTTATTATAATCCACACCTTCAATCGTTTTCGCGACGTATTCGAGATCAATTTTACTTGCTATTGATGTGGACGCAACCACGTTCTCGATCTTGATTGTTTTTATGACATCGTCAACAGACATGTAGCAACCTTCTGGTGTAGCATAATTTCCGCAATTGATATCAGTGGTATTAATTGATATATTAACCTTACTGAAAATTTTCCCCACCCGCCACCACTGATGGGCTCGCTGCGATTCGAACGCAGGATCCCCGCCATGTCAAGGCGATGTCATAACCAACTAGACCACGAGCCCATGATCTGATCATTCTGTTAAGTTGTGAAGATATAAATATGTATCTGAACCCGTGCACGCCCACCTCCGCAACCATGCCAGAGAGCCATATTTATAAACATGGGAGACAATCTAAAATAACATAGGGCGTAAACATGCAATTATTATTAATTCACTCTGATTATATCGAGTACGAGACAAAGAAGCGCACTCCTGTCGCAGAGGAGATCAAATCCTCGATGAAGCGCGGCTGCATGGAAGATGCGTTGACCGCTTTTATCGCTGTAGAGTCTTACGATGAGGCAGACACTGATGGCACTGTGACGAACGCAGCAACAGAGATTAGAAAAACCGCAGGGCAGGTGAAAGCGAACCGCATAATGCTTTATCCTTATGCGCACCTCAGTTCGGAACTGTCAAAGCCGGCTGTTGCGATTGATGTGCTGAAGAAACTCGAAGAAACTCTCTCTTCTGATTACGAAGTTAAAAGAGCGCCGTTTGGCTGGTACAAAGCGTTCAAGATCAGCTGCAAGGGACATCCGCTGTCCGAGCTATCAAGAACAATACGAATCGGAAAAAGTGAGGGAAGTGAAGAAAACAAAAAGGATGGAGCGAAAGATGAGAGAGAGGGGACTGAGGTTATATCAGAGGCTCTGAAATCAGAGGAGAAGGCAGTTTCGCACTGGCGCATACTCACGCCGAATGGAGAGCTTTTGTCGACTGAAACGTTTGATTTTTCAGAACATACTGATTTAAAGAGGTTTGTGGATTATGAAATCTCGAAGAGTCGAGCGGTGGACCGGATTCCGCCGCATGTCGAACTGATGAAGAGACTCGAGATTGCGGACTACGAACCTGGCTCAGATTCCGGAAATATGCGATTCTATCCAAAAGGAACCCTGATGAAGAGGCTTCTTGAGGAGTATGTCATTAATACAGTTTCAAAACGCGGTGCGGTCGAGGTCGAGACCCCGGTCATGTATGATATGAATCACCCGACACTGAAGAAGTATCTTGACCGCTTCCCGGCAAGGCAGTATTCAATAGAATCGGACAAGAGGTCATTTTTCCTGAGATTTGCAGCGTGCTTCGGGCAGTTTTTGATGAACCGTGACATGACCATCTCGCACCGGAATCTACCACTGAAGATGATTGAGATGACCCGGTACAGCTTCCGCAGGGAACAGCATGGCGAACTGGTAGGCTTAAGGCGCCTGCGCGCATTCACTATGCCTGATATGCACACGCTATGTAGCGACATGGATCGCGCAATCGCGGAATTCAAGGACCAGTATGCGATGTGCATGGCAGTGCTTGCGGATATCGGGCTGGACCGTGATTACGAGGTCGCCATCCGGTTTACGCGTGATTTCTACACCAATAACCAGGATTTCATCACAGAACTGGTTAAGATAGTTGATAAACCGGTATTAATTGAATTATGGGACTCCCGCTTCTTTTATTTTGTGATCAAGTTTGAATTTAACTATATCGATACGATGAATAAAGCCAGCGCGCTTTCAACGGTTCAGATAGATGTTGAGAATGCTGAGCGGTACGGCATCGAGTATACTGACAAAAACGGAGACAAAATACGCCCGACCATTCTTCACTGCTCACCGAGCGGGGCAATCGAGCGATGCATCTACGCGCTGCTCGAAAAGGCACATCTCACATCAGAGGCAGGTGGCGTGCCAACGCTGCCAACATGGCTCGCCCCGACACAAGTCCGGCTGATACCGGTAGCAGACCGGCACATCGAGTACGTAGAGGGCGTTGCCCGTGCGATGCCGGGCGTTCGGGTAGATATCGACAACCGTGATGAGACCGTTGGAAAGCGAATCCGCGCTGCCGGCAGGGAATGGATTCCGTATGTCGTCGTAATCGGTGATAAAGAGGTTGAGAGTGGAGTTCTGAGCATAACCATCCGTGCAGAATCCGGAAAAGTAGAGGAGACCGCACAGGAACTTCGTGAGAGGGTTGCATCTGAGACCGCGGGCATGCCATATCGCCAGATCAATCTTCCGGTGATGCTGTCGCAGAGGGCAGTCTTCTTCGGCTGAGGGGGATAACATCAGTTGCCATTATGCAGATCAGGTAAGGGGCTGGCATATCCCTC
>JAYEGZ010000050.1:0-5340 GCA_034659315.1 Methanobacteriota archaeon | reverse complement strand
GAGTGGATGTATTGCGCCCTGAATTCAGGGTTTCGCATCATGCAATAGTCTGCCGCCCCTTTATACGCCTTATGCTTACCGATCCGATTCCAGATCGTAGTAAGCTTCTCTTCACACACATTTCCAAATGATAGCGGCGTGTAGGCGCATGGAAGCACGTCTCCGGCCGCGGTCACGTGCATCCAGCGTCTGCCGGCAAAGCAGCCAAACAGATCAGGACCCATAAAATACGGAAATGCTGTGACCCTCGGACCGTCTGGCTGGCTATTAATCCGTTTCTGGAAATCCTTGAGCCTGGAAACGTCGCCCGACGTGATCACCTCGTCCTCGTGATCCACCCATCTGCCGACAGCGATAATCTCGTACAGCGAGACCTCATGCACGCCGAGATCACAGGCAAGCGAATAGAAATCATCCAGATGATCGATATTTTCCGGCGAAACCACCACAAACATGTCCACGAGTAGTCCCGCTCCAAGCGCATTTGCAATCCCGTTTGTGGCATCATTGAATGCACCGGCACGCCCCCGCATCCGGTCATGCTCAGAAGTGTTATGACCATCAAGGCTAACCCTGACCGCGTACATGCCGGCATTCTTTAGCTCGCAGGCAAGCGATTCCGAAAGCCCGTACCCTGATGCGAACGATGTTGCGATTGCCCTCTCTTTGTCCACATGCGCCACCATCTGCGTAATGTCCTTCCTGATCATCGGCTCGCCACCATCAAACGAGATCAAGTAGGTGCCAAGATCGAGCGTCTGATCGATCACGCTCTTGACCAGGGAGAGCGGCATTTCTGCGCCGCTGACATCCGATGCGCCGCAGTGGATGCAGTTGTTCGGGCAGCGCGTCGTGATCCCGATCGAGGTCTGGTCCGGCACACGCTTTCTTAACAGCGCATTCACCTCTGCTGAGATCATCCTGTCAAACACGACGCCTGGAACAGGGGGGATCCACGTCGAAAAGACGAGCCGACCTTCCTCACTTAAAACAGGCTTTTCATTGGCGAAAACCCGGTTTATCTTCTTGATAATCGGTTTTGCTGGCAGGGCGAGCACACCTTCGGCATCGAGTTGCACCTTATCGTTGTGCGTGGTTACGTTCAGTTTCAGCAGAGGGTTTTCATAGACGCGCATCTCTGGGTATTTCTGGTAGAAGGTTATCAAAAACTTTGGTACCCGTTTGGTACCTGTTTCCAGGGTCTTTAAAACACATGGATTTTCAGATGCTGTTTGGAAGAACCTGCTCAATACCATTTGGTAGGAACCACAACATTACACGGATTTTCACAAGATTTCTGTGCCACTCTTGTGCAGTCCCGTGGTGTCATGTAGACATCCACACAATACTCGGGTAAGGACGTTTGGAGGATGTTTGAGCAATACCCCACAGTCTCAGCCACTCCAACTTCCATAATGCCCCCTGCTTTCCCGATTGCTCAACATATAGGAAAGTACAAAAGCAAACCCCACCCGAAGGGCAGTTTTTGATAAAACTTTTGTGAAAGTTTTCTCGATAACTTTACAGTCCCCCCGCCAGAATATCGGTGCATGAAACTTGTGGTTGGAATCACAGGCGCATCAGGTGTATCGTATGGAATACGCCTCCTCGAAGTTTTGCAGGGCAGAGTGGACACATATCTGATCCTCACGAGCGCAGCGCGCCAGATCATAGAGATTGAATCAGATACCCGCATTCCGGCAGTCGAATCGCTCGCTACCAGCGTTCTTTCCGAATATGATTTCACAGCACCTGTTGCGAGCGGATCACACCTCTTTGATGGCATGGTAGTCGTGCCGTGCAGCATGAAAACACTTGGGAGTGTGGCAAACGGCATATCAGATACTTTGATCGCGAGGGCTGCCGATGTCTGCCTCAAGGAGAACAGAAAGCTGATTTTAGTCCCAAGAGAGACTCCGCTTAGCATGATCCATATCGAGAACATGTTGCGTGCAAAACGCGCCGGTGCGGTGATCCTTCCAGCGTGCCCGGGATTCTACCAGAAGCCAGAGACCATTGATGATGTGATCGAGATCATCGTCGGGCGGGTACTGGACCAGATCGGCATCGGGCATGAGCTGTATGAACGATGGGATTGATTAATACTCGATCAAAACCATATTTACATCATGTCCAGCAATTTCGAGCAGATATTTGCAGAGCATCCGGAATGGTTTGGCGAATGGTATGAGCCAGTGATCCTCCTGATTCTTCTGATTGCGCTGGTGCTTATAATTCCATACATATACATCGAGTTGTTTGAAGATTATGTGAAACAGCTTTTTGGCAAAAAGGGATAGGTTGTGCGAACCATCAGGATTACACGCCTTACATCAGGATGCGAAGTCATTGATGATCTGCTCGGTGGCGGATTTGAGAATGGCGTGGTAACACAATTGTTTGGAGCTCCCGGAACCGGTAAGACAAATATCTGCCTTCAACTGATCATAGAATGCGTGAAGAGTGGCAATAAGGTTGTATTTATCGATTCAGAGGGATTTTCCCCGGAGCGGTTCGAACAGATCGCTGGCAGCGACGCGTCAGATATTGCAAAGGACGTGATCGTATATGAACCAATAAATCTTGATCAGCAATACTCTTCTATAAAAGAACTTGATAAGATCGTCAAAGAGAACGTGGGACTCATTGTGCTTGACTCTGCCACCACGTTCTACCGACTTGCGCTCGAAAACGGAGATAATATGTCGCTGCGCCGGGTGCTTGCAAATCAGGTTGCACATCTGCACAGAATCGCACGAAAATACGGTATTGTGGTCGTGATCACCAATCAGGTCTACGCAGACGTCGGTTCTAATGAATTGTGCGCGGTTGGCGGAACCATGATCGAGCACCTCTCAAAGGCAATCATCCAGCTTGAGCACCTCGGTACAGGCAGGCGACGGGCAACCATCCGGAAGCATCGGTCAAGACCTGAGGGCGTCTCCTGTGAGTTCCTGATCACCCAGCAGGGAGTGCAATAGTGCAATGATCGACGCTGTAAGCCTGATGCGGACGATTGGACTGATAATATCCGGCGTAGTGATTGCAAGCATCATCGTTGAGACCAACATCCTTGCCAGATTCAGGGTGTTCACAGCAGGGTTCTGCAGGATATCGAACCTGTCGCACGGGTCTGTGACATCGCTCCTCACATGCATCATGAGTTCAACCGGCGGAAAGTCGATGCTTGCCGAATTCTACAACCGGGGCGAGGTTGGCAGGACAGAGACCACGCTAACAATCCTGATGAGCACGTTTCCGGTCGTGGTCGGCGAATCGCTCTTCAGGGTACACGCCCCGATCGCAATCGTGCTGCTAGGACCCGCGGTTGGTGTGGTCTATGTCGGGCTTACGCTCTTCTCCGCTTTCTTGCAGACTGCTGGCGCGCTGATCGTCGCAAGGATTGTGCTTCCGAAGACAGAGTGCTCTCTTAAAGAGGGGGATCCGTTGAAGCATGAATCAATCGAATTTAACCGGCAAACCGTCATGATTGGGATAAAACATGCATATCCAATGCTCAGGAAGATTGTTCCAATCCTGGTTATCTCCATGCTCATAATCGGGGCGTTGCTCGATCTTGGCGCAGGCGTTTACATAGCGGGAGCGTTTGCACCGATCCTGAACCTGCTGGGGCTGCCAGGTGAGGTTATCTACACGCTGATCGCACAGTTCATGCACTTCACCGCAGGCTACGCAACGATGCATGCGCTGCTGCTGGAAGGGGTTGTCACTGAAAAACAAGCGATTCTAACGCTTCTTGTTGGAAGCATGGTTGTCATAACGATGATATACGTAAAATACAGCTTTTCAATGTACGTCTCGCTATTCGGAAAATTTGGAGTAACAATTACCGCAATCCATTATCTTTCCAGCATGATTGCAAAGATCATCACGATTCTGGTGGTGGTCGGGTACTAATCCCGCGTCAAATATCTTCCGCGTCCTCATCACAGCCGTTGCACCCGACGTCGCACAACTCGCATCGGGGTTCGCGCTCGACTCCACCCTCTGAATCCATGAGCCGGGTCGCGTAAGCGAGTACGGTTGCATTTGAGAGCGTGCCTGCGATCAAAACCGCATCGAAGATCTCCTCTTTTGATAGCCCGAGCTTCTCTGCGATGCGGGTATGCACTCGCAGGCAGTGATCGCACCTGAGTGCAGCAGATACGCCTATCGAGATCAGTTCGACCGTTTTTGGATCAAGGCGCTTGAATTCCCTTATGATTGCGCTGTCGTAGAGTATCTTTGGGACAAGGAGTTCCGGCGTTTCCCGCAGGTACTGCAGGATATACGGAACCTCGCCGTAGTACTTCTCGACTGCATCCAGCAACTCATCCACAACATCATCAGGATCCTGCTGCATGATCCTCTGTATCTTCTCGATGTCCATTCGTGCCTCCGAGTCTCCTATTTAAGACTTCTAAATGACAAAACCGGTCACCGATTTTGGCAATATTCTTATCAACATATAATCCCTCACACGCGATGGCAGCACCGTTGCAATCTCGCCGAGTTTCACGCCCTCTTCAAACGTTATATTTTCGACAACTTCCTTACACCGGGAATACGGCAGTTTGACGCGAGCGCCCGTGAGCTGCAGCGTGATTGGCGAAGGAGAGAGACATTTATCAATCTCAGGTATCTGTTCCTTGATCTCTTTCATGATGCGGGCCGGGTGCGTGGTCAGCGGGTCTTTCGAGATATCAAGCCGGATTTCATCAAGGATTGTGCCTGCAACCTCTGCCAGTTTATCAAGCGCACCAAGTTCATTTTCGCCCCTCAGCCGGTGTGCGATCCTGCCAAGCCCACCAACATAAGCATCCGCGTACACCGGAACCTCCTCAAGCTCCGGAGTGCCTGTTGCGATGCATGGCATCTCAATGTCCTTATACAGAACGTATTTTTTATTTATGATGCAGTCCTCGAAGTTTCCGAACGTAAAGATTGCAAGATCGTGTTCCTCAGAGAGTGCACGCTCCTTTGATGATATTTGTGCGGTTCTTCGACCGACGCCTCTTGCAAGCCCTATCAATGTCGTGTTTGCACCCTGTCTGCGCATATACTCTGCCACATCGCACGCTTGGTGCGGAAGATGCTGGTACGCAAGTGTTGGCGAGATCACGATGATGTCGGTACCTGCGAGCGGCGCTCTCGTGATCTTGGCGCGGAGTTCTTTCGCAAGATCCTCAACCATGGATATGTCCGCATGTGGACAGAGCATCTGGATCATGACCTCGGTCTGCATGAAATTGGTCTGGATGACGTATCCGCCGAGGTCCTCGATTAATTCGATTACAAGATTGTGTTTGAAGACGCCGCCTTCGTACAGGATCGGTTCAA
>JAYEGZ010000049.1:0-16206 GCA_034659315.1 Methanobacteriota archaeon | reverse complement strand
CTCATGAAAGGAACCTGCATGGAGCACGGAAATGTAGAGGGGCTCCACGATCTCCGCATTAAGGCGGTGATGGATAACGGCACAATTGTACAGGAGGCGCTCTTCAATCGAGAAATCACCGAAAACATCAGCGGAATCCAGCTTGACGAGGCGAAAGAGATGGCGGTGGATGCGCTCGACCACAACGTGGTGCTGGAGGAGATGAAGAAACGGCTGCTTGGCAGATATTACAGCATGACCGGGAGCGTTCTTGACCGATACTTGCTTGTTGAGAGTGTTCAGTTGGTAGAAGGGACACCAGATCATGAAATTGATTCTCTACTTACGGAGGTGACGTGATATGGCTTCTTTTGCAAGAGAGGTAGCGTACCGGATCTTTGCGCAGGAACTCAGGGACACAACGCTTGTGCTGGAACGGGACATCGAAGATGCTTATGCACCACAGTATGTGGTGGTGCCCACGGGAGCTAAGGTTAATCGCGTCTTCATCGTTGGCACCCTCACCGATAAAGAAGACATCGGCACCGATGCCGAGTACTGGCGGGCGCGGATATCGGACCCGACAGGCACGTTCTTTGTGTATGCAGGACAGTACCAGCCTGATGCGACACGCGTGATTGCAGATGCGGAGGTTCCTGCGTTCCTGGCGGTTGTAGGGAAGGTCGGCGTGTACACGACAGAGGATGAACGCGTGGTGACGTCAATCCGTCCGGAGACTATAACGGTCGTGGATGCCGAGACCCGTGATCGATGGGTGCTTGAGACAGCAAGGCAGACGCTTGACCGGATCAATGAGCTGGAGGCAGGGAGTTCACCGGGTATCGAGATGGTGCAGGAGCATTATTCGCTGGATATTGAGCAATATCGGCAGATGGCGATCTCAGCACTGGAGTCAATGCGGTGACGATAAAGAGAGGTACATTTACCGGATAATGTGCAAAGTTAGTGACTTCTGTGGTTTCATATTGGCAAACTTGCCATGGAATGATCTCGCGAGATTTGCGATAAACATAGTGAGCCCATGCAAAACAGTTAATACTGCAACGGATTAACTGTCAATAGCTTTTTCTTTCAAGATTAAAGAGGCGTGTAATGTATCTAAAAACCCGATTGGTTGACACCGTCCGCATCGACCCCGAATGTCTCGGACTGCCGGTTGAGACTGCGGTCCGGATGGCACTTCGTGAGAAACTCGAGGGACGCATCGACAAGAAACTCGGAGCGCTGATTGCGATCATTGATGTGATCGATATCGGCGACGGACTAATCCTCTTTGGCGATGGTGGGGTGTATTATGAAACGACGTTTGACGCACTTATGTACAAACCCCTGATGCAAGAGGTCATCGAAGGCGTCGTCGTTGAGGTCGTAGAATTCGGCGCGTTCATCGGAATCGGACCGCTCGATGGATTGATTCATGTGAGCCAGTTGACCGATGATTATGTCTCTTCGGATGGAAAGAATGCACGACTGGTCTTTAAGGAGAGCGGGCGCGCAATCGGTGAGGGTGATCACCTGCGGGCGCGCATTGTCACCATCAGCCTGAACGAGCGAGAGCCACACGAGAGCCGTATAGGGCTCACGATGCGCCAACCCGCACTCGGTAAACTGGAATGGCTCGAAGAAGATGCAAGAGATGATAAAAATGAGTGATCAGGCATGTAGGGAGTGTCACAGAATTGTAAGCGGGTCGAGCTGCCCGTCATGTGGATCAAGTTCGCTTAGCAGGGATTGGAGTGGATATGTCCTGATCATCGACCCCGAACTTTCCGACATTGCCTCGAGACTAAATATTACGACTGCCGGAACTTATGCATTGAAGGTGCGATAGGTGCAATCGTTTATTCTGCAAAATAGCCTAAAATCGGCATTGAAAGTCCCGCATGGAGTGTTATACGAGGGGAACGGTCATAAAACTATGGATGCGCTGAAAAGCGTGATAGATTTTAGTAAACCGGCTAAAATAATCGCGGTCGGCGACATCACGACATGCAATTTGATTGAATCCGGCATCCTGCCCGACATCTGCATCGTTGATCATTTAACATGCCGTGCAGCGGTGTCCGAGGAGGTGTTGAAACGCATCCGGCATCCGGCATTCGTCGAGATTTCCGTCGATAATCCTGCAGGTAGCATCACGCTTGAACTCGTAACATGCATGGCAGATGCGCTGCGATCCGGAGGTCATACACGCATATTCGTGCGTGGCGAGGAGGACCTTGCAGTCATGCCGGCTGTTGTGCTTGCGCCCTCGTCCTCGATAGTTATATATGGGCAGCCATCGAGTGGATGTGTATTGATCAGCGTAACACCAGAAAAGAGAAGGGAGATACAAAAACTCTTGAGACAGATGGAATACAACTCAGATGATGATACGCTATGGAGAATGCTAAATGAAGATTGAAATTATAAAAGACGAGAAGAATGTGCTTTTAGATAGACGTGACATTGTGTGCAATGTAATAGCAGAAGGGACGACTGCTTCAAGAGAAAACGTGAAAAATATGCTGGTTGCGCTTCTCGATACAAAGCCTGAGCTGATGATACTTGATCATATGGATACACAGTATGGAACGCCGGATATACGCGGGTATGCGCGGTTGTACAGTGATCTGCAGCAGTTGCAGGCAATCGAGCCGGATTACATGATTGCACGGAATGCAGCGAAAGAAAGCGGCGAGGAGCAGACAGCATGAGTGTAAATGATTATTATGTCATAAAAGAGAACAAAATCACGCGTCAGAGGCAGTTTTGCCCGAAATGTGGTACTGGAGTTTTTTTAGCAGAACATGCCGACCGGGTGACGTGCGGGAAATGTGGATATACGAAATACAAGAATAAAACGGGGTGAGCGGGGGATGGAAGCGCGTTATCCGGTACTTATCACACTCGTAGTAGCTACAAGCCTCCTCGGATGTGTTACCAGCACAGACCCATCGGATGCAGGTAAGCTATCCGCTGTCGAGAGTGCGCTTGGGACGATACCTATGATCGGAGCAGGTGACGCAATCGATATCACCACAAACAACACGACGATACAGCAGTTCATGGAACAAAAATTCACTGCGCCGAACCGGAGGAGTGTGCGCGTAGCGCTTATACAGAACTCAACGTATGATCTTACAAAGACATCCGCGAATATTAGTGTTAACGAGTCGTCGGCGGCTATATGGCAATCCGTGTCCACGTCCGCAGGTGTCAACGAGTCTCCATTCCTGTGGAAGGTCGAGCTGCTTGAACGGAGCTGCAGTTGTGGCAGTCGGGGTCAGCGCGTATATGTCGCGACCGCGTTGATAGACCCGATGACCGGAGAGGTTGTGGACGCGAAGACGGGTTCAATATCTGAAACCGAGTATGGACGAAATTCCTGCGTAAACGCCTGCCACTGAACACGTCAAATACATTAAACGCAGCAGAACGTCTGCATGCCACAAGTAATAATATGTAGTGGTGCATTAAATAATATTAATGACGCTCAGACCGACCGGCATCGCCGGGCTCGACGAGATATTGGGGGGCTTTCCAAAACCATCGACCATTCTGATAGCAGGCACTGCCGGCGTTGGCAAAACGATGTTCGTGTTGGAGTCGCTATCAAGCGTGGCAGAGCAGGAATCGACGCTATATATCCCGATCACGACCAGCAGGCGCAGTTTCAAGCAAGCCACTTCGCCATTCATGCACGAATCGATCACGGTGCACCCGATCGAGCGTTTGTCTGTGGAACGCGATCCCCTGTCGGTCCTGATCGATATCGAAAATGTCGTTGCAACTTCGCATGCTGACAGGATCGCAATAGACCCGATCACACCGCTCGGATCTGCTTTTTCAGAACAGGAGCGGCACCGATTCATTGGCACCATCGATTCAATGACTCGCGAATGGGAAGCTATCACACTATTTACCGGTGAATTAACCAGTAAAGAGATTCACACATCGATTATCAGCCATTTTGTAGATGAAATTCTGTATCTGTCGTATGAAGACCACAAAAGATATATTTCACGTAATCTCCGGATATTCAAGACCATGAGTGCCGCCAACGATCACATTCCATCAAAAATATATACATTTAACATCTCGAAAGACGGTATACGGGTGTTTCCAAACCTTGAAAATGAAATAACGCACACAAACACCTCCACACGTATTCCAACCGGCATCCCAAGACTGGATGCCATGACTGAAGGCGGCATTCCTGAGACGTACTCAACACTTGTTACAGGTAGCTCCGGCACCGGAAAGACGATCTTTGGCTTGGAATTCATTCATGAAAGTTTAAAAAACGACAAACCGGCAGTCGTCGTTTCGTTCAATGAATTGCCAGAACAGTTGATCGCCGAAGCGTTGCGGTTTGGATGGGATCTGCGCAGATACGTTGTGGATGGTATTCTCAAATTCGTTCACACAACAGACCAGGTCCATCCTGATGAGCATCTCTGGCGCGTCCGGGATGCGGTTGAGTCAATTGGCGCAAGATCGGTGCTGTTTGACGGGATATCAGATATGGAAACTGTTTTTTATGGCTCAGTGCGAGTGGAGAACTATATCCATTCGCTGATCGGATACTTCAAACATGCCAGCGTCACCTCGGTCTTCACAAACGGGACCGAGTACGCAGCCGCATCAAGAATAACTGACGTGGGCACGTCTTTTTTGATGGATGGGATCATATCTCTCGACAACACCATGAATGTTGGTGAGATGAAGAAGACCCTGCGGATCGTGAAGCTACGCGGAACCAACCACAGCCGTGCGATACATGAGTACTCAATCACAGATCACGGGATTGAGATTCTGGGGGATGAGAATTGAAATATGACGTGATCGTGTGTCCAAAGTGCAGAGTTAACGTACAGATCATAAATCACGGCATAAAATCGACTGTGTGCCAGCGGTGCGGGAGCAGATTGAATGTGCGCAAGCTCAAGGTCTGGCATACGACATCTGATCTGGACGAGGCAGTCTCTGTGCGCACCACCATTCTGATGAAGCTGGAACAGTGAGTATCGATTCAGTTGAGGAGGTGGTTGTTCACTTAAAAATTTGAATTGTTCCGTATAAGTGAAATTTATGCCCTTGTTTTTTGGTGGCATCATTTTTTTTGTCTGTCGATAAAAAGCGCAGTTTATGCCTTATGCTCGAGTTTTTCACCTCAGCTAAACATGCAGTTTCGCGAGATTGTGTAGCCGGGGCTACGAGAGGATGCCACTCGAGATAGGGGACAAGCGCACATGCGGGTCGGTAGGTGCTTAACCAAAACACAAGTTCATTCAGACTATCGCAAAAAAAAAAGAAAAAGAAAAAGGATAGGCGATTGCTCGCCTAAATTCCTGCTGGTATAACCAGACTGCGCTCGCCTGCTGGCCTGAACGTTCGCATCGCACCTCTGGCGTACTCCTTCCTGGTGTGGGAGAAGTCGAATACCAGTGATGGGTCAGCGAATGTCACTTTGATCAGTGGGTTGCAGCAGTATGCATTGTGCTTGCCTGAGTGTGCAGACTGCGTGATACCTGCGTACTCACCCTGGTGACCTACGTTCATTGCGTAGTTCGGATAGTTTGCGCCACGGAGTTCGAGGCAGCATCCCTCGTCACCCTGGTACGAGCATACGTTGGTTGCACCGCACTGGTCTTGCAGGTCGTATCCGAAGAATCCGAGTCTGCCCCATCCTTCCTTGTGCAGGTACATCGACATATACCATGCGGACAGTGCGACCTGAGCGTTACCGGTTGCGATACCGGTTGTGCATGCGCTTGCTGCTGCCATGACACCTGCACGCTGCGATCCACCGAAGTGGTCCTCAAGAAGCGTTGGGTAGTCCTCGTAGCACTCCATTGCGTTTAAGGTAACCTCGGTTGCAAGGTCGGTTGCGGTTGCAAGGTCTGCTGGTGCTGTTCCATCCTCTCCGTACTTGTTCAGTGCGTAGTCGTATCCGTAGTACGTGAAGTCATCCAGCACATCGTTCGTGTATGCTGCTGTTGCGTACTGCGTAAATCCGACACCACCGGACATGTATGATCCAAGCCATATCTGGTCGTAGAGCATCGTGCCGGTTGCAACAACTTCAAGTGTGCATCTGACCGGGTCGTCCGGAGCGATTCTCTGCGTCTGACACATATCAGCGCAGTAACCGAAGGAAAGTCCTCCTGGCTCGTTTGGTGATCTTGCTCTTCTTGCTGGAAGCATCTCAGCCATCTGAACTGCTGCAGCATGCTTTGCCGCAAACGCAAGGTCTGCTACTGCAGCCTCACCAGCGCACATGTTGTATGCCGCAATGAACGACATACCGATCTGCATTGCACTCCATCTGGAGGTGTTACCACCGTCGCAGCAGCGCACAACGATTGTTGGAATGTGTACTGCCTGCCATGTGGTCTTGCCGATTGCAGCCTTGATCTCATCGTTCTGTCCTTCCTTGTCGAAGAGGTCGTTGATGTTGATCACATACTGCGAGTCGATCTCGTCTGCGAGTTCGTCGTCGCCAGTGAACATCTTCACGTAGCAGTCGTCAACCAGTCCAGGGTGTGTCTCAACCATGTGCTCCTGCACAATAGCTGCGCCTGGCATGGTGTGGTTCACAGCTTCCATGTAGCCGGCGATCGACTCAGGTGTAACCTCTTTTCCGAGACGCTTCTCAAGAGTCTCGTGTGCAAGGTCCATTCCCACGACGATCGTTCGCTTGATGTCATCCCACATCTGCTGCATTGCAGGGTTGTTGACGTAGTGCAGGTCATCGCCCTCTACTATGTCTGGTGTGGTTGAGAGCTTGTATGGTACGAGCTGTCTCTGTCCGAGCGTCATACCGCCAAGGTGCACGTTCACATCGTACTGCTGGATGCCACGCTGTTCTGCAACACGCTCACCTGCTGCCTGGAATTCTCTCTTTCGTGCGTTCTGGACGTATCCGGCACGCTTGTACTCTACCGTCTGTTCAGAAAGGTCGAGTCCTGCGAACTTTGCCTTCAATGCCTCAACGAATATTTTCTCTGATGGGTATTTGTATGCCATTTGTATCTACCTCCTTACACCGTCTTGTATGTAACGGCTCCAACACCTGGCGCGGTCTCTGCCGCAGTCTCAGGTCGGTATCCGTACATTGTTCTTCTGTGATGCACAAGGTGTACATGGTCGACAACCTCTGGCTCGTCCCTGTACTTGATACCATCAGTTCGGTAGATAGTGGTTCTCTTCTTCGCCTCTGCATCAGTCATAGGCTTTCCGAAGTTGACCTTTCTGTCGATTGGTACACCGACCTGGTCCTTGTCTTCGATGATGTTTCCGCCCTCGAGGTGAGTCCTCTCGAGCATATCGAACATCACGCCGTCTTCAGCGAGTCTCAGTGAGTGACCGTGCACTGTGCAGCCTCGCAGTCCTGCGAGAGCCGGGCATGTCATCTCTGACTCAATTGTTGCCTTGCACTGTGCTTCCATGTCACGCTCTCGTGCTTCCACGATTTGCCTGCCTGACAGTGTTCCCGGGTCTACGCCACGGAAGTTGATCGCTGCGTAGTAGCTTCTGAAGTATGGGATTGATGGTGCGGAGTACATCGAGTCAGTGAACTGTGAGTATCTGACACGGTCTCCTGCTGCTGCGCCTGGTGTTGGCTCAACCATCTGTCTGACCGGGCAATCCGGCTCACCCATCTCTTTAAGTGGTGGGTGGATGCTTGGATAGTCTGCGCCTGGTGCGCGGTGTCCGAGTGCCGCAACGAGATCATCGTCTGATACGGTTCTCAGTTTCTCAACGTCTCCACTCATGTGCTTTCTTCTGTTGACTGCAACATGTGAAGCTCCTGGATAGTATTGTGGTGTGTATGCCATAATTATATCTCCTTATGTATGTTGTGGTATTGTTTTCATAATTGCTTTTACGAGTTCGTTCAGACTGCCGCGCTGGCAGGTGACTCCTCTCGTAATTCCGGCTACAATCTCCATGACTGTGCCCTGTGTATCGATGTTTTTGTTCATGGGCATGACCAGTCGTGTCTTGATCCCCGCCTTTGCAAAATCCTCGAAATCAACCGGATTCTGGCAGGCAATAACCGCAGGTATATCTACATATTTCAGTACGTACTTGGTCTTGTAGATCACATGCGAATCGATGTTTCCGAGATGGATCAACGCTACGCGATGTCGCGATATCTGCTCGATCTCTTTTTGGGTCAGACCAAACTTCGGTCCGTAGCCCTTTGCCATCCTATCGCTGGGTCCCTCCTCGGGAACACCTGCTCCGGCTTCGAGTACGAGCACACTGACCTGGATTCCCTCTCTCCTGAGTCCGTGCGTGATCTCGCAGACAGGTTTCGTGATGTGGCGCCTTCCTGGAGACATTGCGATTGCGATGACGTCAGGTCGTCCGGTTTCAGAAAGCGTGCCGCGCTGGGCAAGCCCACCTCCTCGTCCAAGACCCATGCCTTCCCTGCAATCAATAACCTGTGTCTCCCTGCCAAACATATTATTCCCTCGTGTCAACGCATGACTGGCAGATCTTCGAAGACGGCATCATTTCCGGATCGCTCATCCCGTATATGCGCTTGTCCTCAACATCTTCGTCAGGACCGTACTTTGCATAATCGGTGACAGTCGCCTTCCTGCGAAGGAACAGTCCCTCTTTGAGTTCAAAGGGGAACGTAAACAGCTCTTCACATAGTGCTCTGACTTCTTCCATCACGTCATTTTCTGATTCAAGGCGTATCCGTCCTACCTTGACCTGCAGTTCCATCACTTGGTCGCCCACTCGAATGATCTCTCGATCCGTATGGTCAACCGGAGCGCCTTTCCCGGGTCCGTAAGGAACTGTGAGTGGAAGTCTTGGTCCCTGTACCAGCACGCGGGTAACACCCTTGATCTGCTCAAGCCGATTCAAGAGCTCCTGTGCCGAGGCAGGGTCGAGCATCCTCTGCGGAAATATCTCGTATTGTACGGGATCAGTATCGATTGTAACCATGAAACAATTCCTCTTTACACCGCTGCTGCGACCTCCTTGAGTGGGTTCATCATGATTGGCACATCTTCGAATGTGTCAAGCACAATTGCAGATGTCGACTCTGGCGAGAACATCTGTGTACCGGCATCAAGTGCCACTGCAACTGCCACGCATGGGATAGCCATTCCTGTGGAGTGTCTCGTAACAACGTGGTTACCGTTAAACACACCAGGACCGCCACCGCCGTAGATTGAGTGGCTGAAGAAGGAGAATCCTACCGCAGTACCCTCGACTCGACCCCAGTCGCATCCTGGGAGTGAGGTTTCCTTCTCGATCATGTCGTTGAAGTACAGAAGTGTTGAGGAAACCGCCTGTGCGCCACGGAGTGCACCGCAGTTCACCATTGTTGCTGCCATCGTGCCTGCTGCGCAGTATGCGTTCCACATCGAGACATCGTTTGCCTTGTAGACCTTGTATCCGGATGGCATCGTCTTGTCAACAGCGATAACGCCGTCAGCGATTGCGCGCTCGACAGTCTCCTGGACAACGGTACCGATCGTTCCGGTCTTGCCGTTGTTCTTGGTCATCTCGTACACCATGTTGTTTGCGTTGAGTCCCTGGTATGCCAGCGCAAGTAACTGATATCGCTCAAAGAGACCAATTGCCTGTCCCATCTCGAATACTCCGCAGTGCTCAAGAATGCTGGAGATTGCAGCGCAGTTCATTGCGTTTCTCTGAGAGAGCATCGCAAGATGGTTTGCCATGATGTTTCTGAGAGCGAATCCCAGACCTTCATCGTTCTGTGGAATACCCAAGACTGAGAGCACGTTTCCGCCCTTCATGTCCATCGTCTGTGGGTATGTTCCCCAGACTGCGTTCTTGACATAAGGCGTGTCGTACATTCCGAGGTCGTACTCCTCGCGCAGTGCTTCGGTAAGTGCTGCTGCCGTGCATGTCATTCCGGCAACGTATTCAGCGCCAGCTTCGATTCTCCTGGTTGGTGCTGCAACTCTCAAGAATTTTCCGCCGCCAAGAACCGCGACTTCAGTGTCGTCGCCCGCTTCGACCTGAATCAGTTCCTTGACGCGTGCAGCGATCTTGTCTGCCTTTGCTGTCGGATCAATATCGACTTCGCAGCCCGGTAGGTTTCGGCTCTGTCCACCATAGCTTGCGTTCTTGCATGCCTTCTCAATACCGGCGAGGTTTACAGCTACCGTTCTCTTAACGGTATTAACCATACCCAGAATAGCCGAGTTCTTGAGTGGGCTTACAGCCTGAAGGTCGACGTCGCTCTTCAACAGTTTTCCTCTGTCATCATAGAGGTCTATTTTGTCTGCCACGTTATGTTCCTCCTATATTATTACAACTCAACAAACCATCCCTGCGCAACCCTGACATAACCCACGTATCATCACCATCAGAGCAGATCGCATGTCACAATTGCCTCACGAACTGACATGCATGATACCAGAGTGTGCGTGGTCTGAAATCTATTGGTGCAACTAACCATAGTCATAGATATGTTATATAAACTTTTCGTTCCTACATGATTATTCATGGAGAATTCAGAGGATCGCAGGCAACTCGCGGATCGTGTTTGAAGGGTGGGCAGTTGCCGCATAGCGTTTTTTTGTTTGTATTGGCCATACACGGTTCGCCACCTGCGCGCACCAGTCAGCTAACAATATACCCGGATAATATCACTTATGATAGCATTCCGGTATGGAAACGCGCTGTTGTAACTCTGAGTATATATCGCAAAACCGGTTACACGGTGGCGCGGGTGAACTGCGCGGACATCACCGGAGTATGCGCGATACAATATGACAATACGACATAACAATTCCCTGCATAAACCATAAGTCTACTTAAGTCTGATGCCTGACTATGCGCGAGGGATTATCATGAAGATCACAGGAATATCAGGAAGTCCAAGGATGCACCAGAACAGCGAACAACTGGTCAACACCGCACTTGGCATAGCAGAGAACAGGGGGTTTGAGGTAGACCGAATCTTCCTCTCCGAACATACCATCACCCCGTGCACAGCATGTGACGGTTGTACGGATACGGGAGAGTGTACGATCAAGGATGATATGACAGCATTATACGCCCGACTCGAAGATGCCGACGCAATCATCGTTGCCTCTCCGGTTTACTTCGGGTGTATGACCGCTCAATTGAAAGCGCTCTTCGACAGAACGCGCCCTTTGCGAAGACGAGGGTTTCTGTTATCCAGTAAGATCGGAGGCGCGATCGCTGTTGGGGGCTCGCGCAATGGCGGGCAAGAGAAAACGATCCAGGCAATCCACGACTGGATGCACATACACGGGATGATAGTAGTCGGCAATAACAGCCATTTCGGTGGAATCGTGTATGCGCCGGCAGAATCGGATATTACGGGGATGCAGACCGTTGCAGGCACGATAAACAAGATCTGTGATGTGCTGGAGATGATCCAACAGTGACAGACAACGACAGTGATAACGTTGACAGACCGCAACAGGAGCCCTGATGAAAGAGATAAAACCGCGCCTGATCGCATGGGAACTTACCGGAGCCTGCAACCTCAAATGCAAGCACTGTCGCGGATCATCCACCGAGACTCCGGACCCTGACGAATTGTCCACAGCCGAGGCATTCCGTCTGATCGACGAGATCGCAGACTTTGCAAGCCCGATACTCATCCTGAGTGGTGGAGAGCCGCTGATGCGTGGCGACGTGTATGAAATAGCAAGATACGGCGTCGATAAGGGGCTTCGGGTCGTGCTTGCGACCAACGGTACGCCAGTTACCCGGGATGTTGCAGAGAGGCTGAAGAGCGCAGGTATATCACGGATCAGCGTGAGCATCGATGGCGCTGATGCAAAGACTCATGACGCGTTTCGCGGGGTTTCGGGAGCCTTCGATGGGGCAATGCGCGGAATATCCGAAATTCTGAAGGCAGGTATCAGCCTGCAGATCAACACCACGATAGCAAAGGAAAACATCGACGAAATTCCAAAAATCCTTGATCTCAGCACCGATCTTGACGCAGATGCGCTCCATATCTTCCTCCTCGTCCCAACAGGGCGTGGGCAGGAGGCGGACGAGATACCGCCAGACGAATACGAGCGGATCTTGAACTGGTTCTATGACCAGCGTGACAAAGTCGGGCTTCAGTTGAAGGCGACGTGCGCGCCACATTATTTCAGGATCATGCGAGAGCGTGCAAAAGAAGAAGGGATCAAAGTCAGCGTGGAGACTCACGGCTTTGAGGCGATGACAAAAGGCTGTCTCGGCGGCACAGGTTTCTGTTTCATCTCACGGACTGGTGGGGTCTATCCATGTGGCTACCTGCCGGTTCTTGCAGGAAATATCAGGGAGACGGGCTTTAAGGAGATATGGAACCACGCAAAGGTCTTTCAGGATCTGCGCGACGAAAGTAAGCTGAAAGGGAAATGCGGCATCTGTGAGTACAAACGGGTTTGCGGCGGATGCCGTGCCCGCGCATACTCAGCGACCGGCGATTATCTTGCAGAAGAGCCGTACTGTGTTTACCAGCCGCGCACCCGGAGATGAGATTGGATCTATAATGTCTCGTGAAGGTGTTTAAACCCGTAATGCATTCCCGTTTAGCAGCAGGGGAACTCGCGTTGCCCCTACAAAACATTGGTAATATGTTTG
The DNA here is from genome assembly GCA_034659315.1 of Methanobacteriota archaeon. Classification (GTDB taxonomy): domain Archaea; phylum Halobacteriota; class Methanosarcinia; order Methanosarcinales; family Methanogasteraceae; genus Methanogaster_D. The sequence goes on along the minus strand of JAYEGZ010000049.1, from coordinate 3,612 downwards.
CATTTTACATCATGCCCTCTCCTACTTTCCCGTGGAAATCCGTGGTATGTGTTTAGCTGAGGTGGAAAAAACCACGAGATTTCACGAGATTAACACAAGAAATCTTGTGGTTAGCTAAACCACGTACCAGAGACTTATTGCGAGTTCTGAAACTCCGAAAACGCATCCACCACCCGCTCATTCTGCTCCGCGGTCCCGACGCTCACCCGGACAAGTGAATCGCCAGCGCCACGGAATGACGAGCAGTCCCGCACGATTATCCCCCTGCGAGCAAAGAAGTCGCAGACCGCATCCGACCTGTGCGGCGATACATCCACGAGTACGAAGTTCGCCTCAGACGGATAGACATGAAACGGGATCCTTGCAAGTTTTTTGCGCCCGTCCAGGACTTGCTCAATGCTTCGGGTCAGATGCTCCCGGTCGCCGAGTGCTGCGATGCCTGCCGCAGTCGCAAGACTGCTGACCGCAAACGGGGTTGCATACTTAAGGTACCGCTCCCTGATCCGCTCAGACATGACCCCATAGCCAACCCGCAATCCGGCAATCCCGAACGCCTTTGAGAGCGTGCGCCCGACCACCAGATTGTCGTACTCTCCTGCGAGGTGGATCATGCTCCTTTCCGAGAACTCGGCGTACGCCTCGTCGAGAAAGACGATCGCGTCACGCCCTTCCAGCCCTTCAAGGATCACCCGGAGGTCTGACTCCGGTATCAGGTTCCCGCTCGGGTTGTTCGGCGAGCAGAGGAATATAACCCGCGTCTCACCAGTCACCTGCGATAGCATATCCTGCGGGTCGATTGCAAAGTCGCGGTCCCGGAGAGCAAAGACCGGGGTTCCGTGATGCGCACGTGCTGAGATCGCATAGTAGCTGAATGTCGGTGTCGGGATGATTGCTTCTCCTGGCATCAATGTCCGCATCAGGGTGTCGATAACCCCGTCCATGCCTGCGCTGGCTACGATATTTTCAGCAGGACGCCCCGTGTACACTGATATCGCATCGCAGAGGTCGCTTGCGTCGCTTTCCGGGTACACGCTGATCCCTGACGCATGGTCGGTCACGGCTCGCACGGCTGCAGGTGAGGGTCCGAGCGGGTTTTCGTTTGATCCGAGTTTGATGATTGAGTCAACCGGGATCTTATACTCTTTTGCGATCTCCACAATCGATCTGCCGGGTACGTATCCGCTGTCAGTGGTGGTGCCAGTGCCGGGCGTGTGTTTCATGCTGGTGATTTTGGTTGGTGGTGTTATAATTTGTTTGTCTGGCGATCCCCTCGGCTCTGCAGAAGTGAAATATGGAGCGATGGCGCTTGCATTGTGGCGAAGATCGTTCCGGACTGACTTCTGATTCTAACTCTAACGGACTTTTGCGGCTCTAAAACGATTGTCCGAAAGAAAGCAACAAAGACACGTCCAGATACGTGGCACCGGAAAGGTGTGCTCAAAGCCCCAGTTCTCTTAGTTTCCCTGATCCTGGTTTGCCGTGTTCCCATCCGCGAAGTTCGTAGTATTCGGATAACATCTCATCCAGATGTGCTACATGACCTTTGGAGGGTCCATCCGGCATCGGTTCGTCGAACCTCTTCGGCAACGTGTCATCCTTTTCATCAAACCCGTACCGATTGATCATCAATCTCTCGAGATTGGTTATCCGCTCGCCGATCATCAGTAGTTCCTGACCATCCATCTCCCACCCGGTGATGCATGAGAGCATGTCAGCATAATCGGGCAATCCGAGAGCAAACGTGTTGAAGAGACAGACCACTGATGAGTTGACAAGTGATGTGAAATCCTGGAATGTCTTGACCCACTGCGCTTTTCCTTCTGTTGTGTATGGATCCAATTTTTCAGGAAGCCCTATGATCTCCGGTGATATCAGGTAGCCACTCACATGACAGCCGCCGCGGTTGGCGGTTGCATAGTTGAGACCGATGCCCTGCACAGCACGCGGGTCATAAGCAGGAAGTTCGAGACCTTTCACGCTCATCGAAAGCTCGGGTGCGCCGTATTTCTCACCAAGCCCCAGAGAACCGAGAGCCAAGTCATCACCGATTCCTGCACGGTACGCGGTCATCCACACCGCTTCCACCATCGCTCCGGCGTTCCCGAACGTTAGATTGAGACCGTGCAATCTCGATTCCGGAATCTTCTCATTCTCAACGAGTTCCATAGCCGCTGCGATGGTCGTGCCCATCGAGATGGTATCAAGCCCGAGTTCGTTGCAGATATGGTTCGCCTTTGTGATCGCATCGAGTTCTGTTATCCCGCAGTCCGAGCCAAATGCGAATATCGACTCGTATTCGGGTCCTTCTCCTCTGGTTACACTGAATGCCCCGTCCGGAACTGCTGTGGACCTTCCGCAGCCGATTGGACATCCCCAGCACGCTTTCTTTCCAACGAGATACGTATCAGTGAGCGTTTCACCACTCTGACGATCGGCATCAGGGAAAGATCCGGTCTGAAAGTTCCGCGCAGGATACGCGCCGTGTCCGTTGATGATATTGACGAGCACCGCGGTCCCATAAGTCGGAAGTGCCTCGCCAGTGACCGGGTTCTCCTTTATCTTCCGGATGGCGCTCTTTACGTGTTCCTTCATCTCATCAGGTCTTGCAACCGCTACCTTCTCAGTGCCGTAAACTGCGATTGCTTTGAGTTTCTTGCTGCCCATGACCGCGCCCATACCGGTTCTGCCCGCTGCCCGGTAGTTGTCGTTGATGATGCATGAGATCGGAACCATATTCTCGCCAGCAGGTCCGATACATGCAACCGATGCGTTCTCTCCGATCTCTGATGTGATCTCATCGATCGTCGAGAATGTCGTCTTCCCCCATAACCCGACAGCATCCATGAGTTCGGCCTTGCCATCGATCACTCGAAGGTATACCGGCGTATCTGATGCGCCTCTCACAACAATCGCATCATATCCGGAAGCCTTGAGGAGAGGACCCCATCGCCCCCCCGAGTTCGAGCTTCCGATGGAGCCTGTGAGCGGGGACTTCATCGCCATCACATGGTATCTGCCACCAGTCGGAAAACTGGTGCCTGTTGCAGGTCCTGTTGCAAAGACCATAATGTTATCAGGACCAAGCGGATCAACATCAGGCTTGAAATCATCATATAATATCTTAAGCCCAAGTCCCTTGCCACCAAGGAACTTGCGTGCGGTTTTTTCATCTGTAGATCGGTCAGCAAGTCTGCTGGTGTCCAGATCTACCTCCAGAATCTTTCCTGTGTATCCATCCATATCAATGCCTCCCGGCAGGTTTTTTCGCATAGCTCATATCTGAGATGCTAAATCCGGATGTGCGGAAGGGTTTATAAAAGTGCGGTTAGTTTTTATCTGGCTTTTTAATTTTTCCGGTCGATTGAGACGATAGTATATGCAAGGGGTCTTCGTTGTGATAACCCGGAAAACGGGACACCAACCTGAAAGAAAGACGGAATTGGTGAACCGAAATCTTGATAACCATTCCACAGCAATCAAGAGATATCGTGCCTCGGTGGCTTAGCGGTATAGCGCGTCATTGGTAATGACGAGGTCGCGGGTTCAATTCCCGCCCGAGGCTCTCGCAGCGGTTTCTCAGGTCTCAGATGTTATTGAACTTAACCTCAATAT
>JAYEGZ010000048.1:0-4411 GCA_034659315.1 Methanobacteriota archaeon | reverse complement strand
TCTTCTTGTGCCAATCTTGTGAAATCTTGTGATTTCCCACCTCAGCCGAACACCAACCCGGGATTGAAATGCTCACGACACTGAAAAATACGGACAATGATTCACTATGCTATCAGCAAGCCCGACCAAACCAGAGATCATCGCGATTGCGATCTCCAAATTAAACCTTGCCCCCGGCGATGTCTTCTGCGACGTTGGCTGCGGAACCGGCGCAGTCTCAATCGCAGCATCCGCCTTCGCAGACCGGATCTACGCAATCGACATCCGGGATGAGGCCATCGCGGAGGCAGAGCGCAACTTTGATGCCGCGGGAATCAGGGAACAGGTCACACTCATCCGCGATGAAGCGTCTCTGGCTATTGCGGACCTGCCCCCGCTCGACTGCGCTTTTGTCGGTGGAACCAGAAACATCGAAGATGTATTACATGCTCTTTGCACTATAGTCCGGGGGCGGGTGGTGGTAAACGCCGCAAGAATTGAGACTACGGCGCGGATCATTAGGTGCATGAAGTCGCTCGGGATATTTGAGGAAGTGGTTCATGTCCAGGTCTCGAGGGGATACGAGCTTGCAGGCGAGACCGCGTTTAAGCCGGTGAATCCCGTGTATATCGTGGTCGGGAGTGTGAGGGGCGCAGAGCTCCGGGACCTCTGAAATAAGCGTGGTTCCGGTTATTTCCACGTTTTCAGGGCGCAGGTGGTCACAGAATTTGTGATCACAGCGATTCCACTGACGTAAGATAATTCTTCCCAGTTTTACCTGCACTGGTGCCCGCAAACCCGCTCATAGCGCCCTGTACTGCTCTCTTGTCTTTTCGAAGAATAGAGGATCCTCTTCATATCTCTCGACCAGCCAGTCAACAAAATCTTCGCTGTACTGAGCCGACGCAAATTTTGATTTGTAGTAGAACTGGGGCTTTGATTCGTCTATCTGGTAAATTCTGCGAACGCACAGAGTATCGTGTGCAGTTATGTGCTTTTTGCCAATTAACCGCTCGTTTACGTGGTATACAACCTCCTTTTGTATGTACGGATACGTGCGATCCGGTATTGCCACTCCATACTCGGATTTGTTTGGCATACGCGCCGCGTCGGTCATGAGTTCAACCGGCTGGATCACATACCGGGCAGGTGTCTTGTCGGCATTTTCGATACAACTAAACCACGACCGATGGAGCTTTTCCAGTTCTCTTCCAACAACCTTCGTCATATCGCTGGAATTTCCCGGCTCGCTCCTCGCACCGTGCCTGAAATACACAGCACCACTTTCAAACACCGTCTGCTGCATCCCATTCCCCTCGCCCACATCACCCCCATCATCGATATCATACGTGCCAGGCTTGATAAAGACCATCGGAATCGAAACGCTCTCGATCAGCAACGCTGCTATCTTGACCCCTTCTTTATCGAGCTCTGCGATCTTAAAACCGGAGAACCGCTCTCCAGTATATGCTGCGATCATATCTGCCAGCACAGCCGGGTCGATATCAAGCACAGGTGTGACATCAGATCCGGATGGTCCACCGTCGTCCCCGGCACCGATTAATATGATTCCCCCACCGGAATTAGCCATCGCCACACTGTTTTTCACAAGCTCACACCGATCTTTCTCAGAATCGATGTCAAATCCCTCTTTGAAGTCGATATATGCAGTTTTTGATCCCATTCTATCCGAAACCCCTTTAAATTCCCTCAACACTCGTGGTTCCTACCACACGTTACCCGGGGAATGTATCCATATATTTAACTTACATCTCCACCAGCCGCCGTACCAATTCCACACCATCCTCTGATGCGAAAATTGGTAGATTCCAGTTCTGAACGACTTTCTTTCGGTTCGCGGTCACCTCGACCCCACGCACCGGATCATAGCCACACTTCACAAACTCGTCCCGGTGCACCATGACACCCCGCCTGTGCCATGCAGGAACCTTGTCAAGGTTTATGTCGTGTCGGAACAGCATTTCATGAATATCACTCGATCGCATACCTTGCATCCTTAATGCCGCATCCCTGCCAGATAATCCGGTAGAACGAAGTGTATAATGCCCGTAGCTATTGATACAGTTTCGCCACGCCTCCAATTGTCGCCAGATCAGATACTCGGTGATCTGGTGCGGATGCAGCGGTATTACCCGCCCGTCGAATGCGACCGGGGATATATCTAATGACATGGTGATCGTACTGGCTATGTGGCTTGCCATGACCGAAACGAGCTTTTCGATTCTACCATTGAAGGGAAGTACCTGATCTGTGAGAAGGATGTTGATTTCGTCTGAGAATGTGTATGCAATCACCGGGTGCAGCCCGCTCTGATGCGCGAGCGACTCTGCGGCGCCTGCCATAGCAGATGCGAATCGATAGTCAAACGGCTTCTCGAATCCCTGCTTGTACAGTAAATTCTTAAAACCCCTGCCATCAACACGAATTATAACTGGTGGAATTGCCCTCAGATTGGCATATATCTCACAGTTCTCAAAATCACTCCTCTGCATCCTTCTTTGTCAATTTGTTAACTTGCTTCACGATGACGACATCGCCAATCGCAAGCACCCACCGGTACGGCAGAATGAGCCCATCACGGTTAACATCGAACATTTCGCGGTTGATTTTGGTGAGTGCAAGACCAGTCACCTTCCTATCAGCCGCCTCAATCACGACGTCATTCACATTCCCTACGTACCGCCCCTTATCGGTATAGACGTTGAGCCCAAACAGCGATGTTAGTTCTGCATACATTCTAATCCCTCATGTTATTGATATGATATAGATTGAACTAAAAAGGATATATACTTTATTGTATGGTGGCTGCCAATAAGAAAGTGACACAATCATGAAAACCTCGGTCCAGATCGGGAAGGTTATGGGGATACCGATTAAAATACATATTTCTTTTTTATTTGCCCTCATAGTGTTCCCATTCATTTTTTCGAGGGAATCAGTCACCGGATTTGCCAGTGTGGAATCAGTTTCACTCAGATACGCACTATCACTGGGACTAACCGTTACTTTGTTCTTTTGCGTGGCGTTGCATGAGCTTGGACACTCATGGGTCGCAAAAGGATATGGAATCACCATACGAAGTATCACACTGATTATTTTCGGTGGTATCGCCGCAATGGAGGATATCCCACGCAACCCCGATGCGGAATTGCGTATATCGTTAGCCGGACCCGGCGTATCGCTTATGATTGGGGTCTTCTGCGCCGTCGCATATCTCACAGTTCATAACATAGCGCAGTCATTGCAAATATCCCTGCTTTTGGATGTTTCACACCTTTTATGGTCGCTTGCATTTATTAACATCATGTTGTTTGCTTTTAATCTAATTCCCGCATTCCCACTGGACGGTGGGCGCGTGGTTCGTGCGTGGTATGCCCAGCGCATGCCATATCTCCGTGCGACCAGAAAGGCGGTACACCTTGGAAAGATCCTCGCAATCGCCATGGGTGTGTTCGGGCTGTTCGCTTCCGTCTGGCTGCTATTCATCGCTTTCTTCATCTATATCGGTGCATCCGAGGAAGAGGCGTTCACAAAGGCGTCGGTGACACTTGAAGGCATCAAAGTCAGCGATCTAATGACTCGTGATGTTGCTTTTGTGGGTGATACTATGACCGTTCTGGAACTCCTCCAGGTGATGTTCGGAAAAAAACACCACGTATACCCGGTAACTGATCCATTCACAGGGGAGGTTGTTGGAATGGTGGTTTTTGCCGATATCCAGTCAGTTCCGATGGACAAACACAACGTGGTGCTGGTGCGCGATGTGATGACGACAAACATCATCTCGATCTTCGATGATGCCAATGCCATAGACGCACTCCAGAGGATGTCCATGCACAAAATCGGGCATCTGCTAGTGAAAGGTAGGCTCACGGGCAGAGTTGCCGGCATCGTGTCCAAAACCGACCTGTTACGATCTATCGAGGTGCTTGGTTACAGTGAACGGCAAAATACAGGATAAAATACCTGGAATATTTGATAAAATGTGGCTCTCTGATATCTCGCGTGAATGTGTTCAAACCAACCAGTTATACCAGTTATTTACCAAAACTCGCTCTACTCTGGTTTCGATGAGTTTATCACGAATTACGCGCCCCGGACGAATAACACGAATTTATTCTGTTTTAGCATTCGTGAAATTTGTTTAAACGTGTCATTCATGATCTCTAAGCACTTAAGATCCCACACACACAATTCACCTATGAAATGTTTGCACTCGCGAATTTGTTAAAGAGTCTGAAATGCCCGATGAACTACATGATGAACTATCCGAGGAGGTGCCTGGGGTAATGCCCTGTGACGTGATCATTGTCCGTTACGACGAGATTGCCCTAAAAAGCCCACCGGTGCGTGGGCGATTTGAGAAGATGCTTGTTAACCGCATCAAAACCGCACTCTCGCAGCAGGACGT
>JAYEGZ010000047.1:0-4433 GCA_034659315.1 Methanobacteriota archaeon | reverse complement strand
ATAGAAATACCTCGCGTCTGTCATACACCGGACTACTACAAAAGGGTTTAGATTGTTCAAATAGTTGAAAGTCGCAATTACGCGATTTGCAAGTGCTGATGCCAGCGAAACCGTCTTGCAACTCCTGACATTCAAGCGGAATTTGGTAGTGTCCCATAAACCATGACGTTGAATTAACAATCATCGGGCTTGATGGCGATTTTACATAATTTTGATATGCCATTCAAAATCACCATCAGTGGGGTGCATAAAAGATGAAAAATTGTGTTAGGTCACGAAAGTTAGTACATTACCCGGAATTTCACGATCCAACCGCCGGTTTTGACGACACGGGAGTTCTGGTGACTTTTTCGATGACCAATTGCCCGCTCATCGTTTGTTTATCCCACACGTTCCGCGACTCTTCGATCACGATCTTCTCCTTGAAAAACGGGCAATACGTGACAAACGTCTCAAACTCGCCACCCTCGCCACCTGTGCAGACATAACAGGTGCCGTGGAGATCGCACAGCTCCTCAAAAGCATCTCTATCTATTATCCGCCCGAGCCAATCCTCGGTAAGCCCGTAAGCGGCAACAGCCGAGATCAGCACCTCAAATTCCGCATCAAACATCTCATTCCATAGTTCCCCCGGATTCCTCTTCCAGAGCGGTGCATGGCTCACCAGACCAAGTTCGGCGCAGATACCTTCAATCCGCGTCTTCTGGTAATTGGAGTATATCGCTCCTGAAACGACACCTTCCACCCCGTACCTAGCTTTTGCTTCCGCCAAAGCAGCTTTCAGGTCGAAAAGCTCTTCCTCCTTCACTCCGAATGTCTCCCTAAAGATCAGGGGGAGATGCATCGTCTCTGCCTGAAGCTTGACAAGATCGATATTCGGGACGTGATACATGTAGGACTCCGGATTGAGCGATTTTATCGCAACTACGACACTGATTTCACCCTCCCCGCTCTTGCTGGCAAGATACGCCGCATACAATCCATCCTTGCCGCCCGAAACCAGTGCTGCCAACCTCATATTTCCACGCTCCTCCGGTTTTGTCTATAACTGCGGGATATATTACGCCACTGGACCTGATAGATGAGTGAGCAGGTTCGGAGGCAGGTCATGGCATGAAATTGCATATCATAGTAACGGATTAGCAACATCTTAAATATTACCGGAATGTCATGCCAAAAACCCGACCGGTTTTTACACCACTCTGCAAATGCAATTTGGGACTTTTGATAGTGTACCGATCCAGGAAATGTTGATGATGCGTGTTTAGCCTTTCCAGCTAAACACATGCACCAAATCAATACGACACAACCTCGATCAACCTTTTCCCGGCTATGGCGATCACATGTTCCCGCACTGAGTCGATCGAAGAGGCTATCATCCGGGCCTCCCCACCAAATATCTTATCCTGCACCATACCCCCCACAATATCATCATACCCGGATTCGACCCGCAGAACCGTGGATCCAGGAAAAATAGTTGTATTTTTGAGAACATTATCGATATCCATATCAGTGATGCCAATTATTTGGATTCCAAGCCGGTAGAGAAGGTCTCCTGCAATGGCTGTTGTGTCATCACCTATGGTGATCGCCAGATCTGCGTCTGCTGCAATTTCGAAGGTGGATTCGGCATCATGGTCGATCAGCACAACACACGAGTTTGTGCGCCTTCTTTCTACCGTGCCGATTCGTGGTACGTGTTCTGTCCGCCGGATCAAGCCGGTTCGGACCAGTGCGGTACCAAGATCGATCCTTCCGAGTTTTTCGATGCCGTGCTCTTTTATTCTTGCGCCAGCGATATTCACAATCCTGCCATCTGCAACCACAATCTCGACATCGTCTGATACGGCGATTCCGACGACGATCCCATTAATCCGGATGGTCTCACCCGGCACAACACCCTGGATGCTTCTCCGTGTCTGACCTCCATCGGCACCACGGGTTATGTCACCTCCACCAGTCATATCGGTGCGTACCAGCACATCCTGCGCTGCAGGCGGCATCCTGATCGGCAGATTCAGCATCCCTGCAACCTGCTTAGCCCACGGCAGGGCATCGTTCCACGGGATGACTGCGCCATCATCATCCATCGGGCGTTCGATCTGGATTATGGGGATCTGTTTCGTGCGCGACACAACGATCCTGCCAAACACAATCCCGCTACCTGTGGTCTTTCCGCGATTCAGCAGGAAGGCTGCGTCCACGCCCTGCAATGAATTAATCGCCTCGCTCAGACTCACTCTTCTTGTAATATCGATCCGGTCTTCAAGATACGCATCGATGACCGCGGTACGCCCCATCGTCCCGCCAAGAAATGCCTCCACCTCATAATGCTCTGTGAGTGTGTCCAGCACCAGGCGCGCGCCGTCTGAATCAATGATCTCGGGACCGTGGATGATAACGCCAATACGCGGTTTCATCCGCCGCTCTCACATAGTTCTACTTCCAGTATTTCCTGAACACGGCTAATTCGGTCCACATTGCGCTCGGTAGCTTGTTTCAGTTCGTCAAGCGTCAGTGTTTTGTCCCATTCCTTTGTTTCAACCTCGCCTTCGAGAACTTTGAGCGTATCTGTCTTGTACCACAGATCGCTACTGTCAACGAGCGCCCATGTCTCATGATCTCGCTGGTCGAATCGTTTCACCTTGCCGATCGTGCCAGTACCACCGTACTGAACCGTGTCTCCAGCCGCTATACTTTCGCTCATGGTTCTTATATCTTCGATGTCTGTATATCAATCTTACCCGGGTCAATGTTATGCAGCCGCACGCCACCTGCAACCCCTGTAATCCGCACCCCGTCAAACTCACCGCCGCCGCACAGCACATCCTGCTCAGGGTGCGTTCCAGGCGTGATATCGCAACGTATGGTGGTCTCGACGCCTGCTGAGACAACAATCTTTAGTCTGCCGCTGGCTGGATGATCCTTCGGAAGAACGATCAATGGGGAGCCAACGTCCCGCACCAGATACAGCATACACCCAATTCCCTTAACTATCTGCTCATCTGTGCCAAATCCCGACGCAACAAAGAGATCATCCGCTTCTGTGAAGAGTGTGATCTCTTCTTCTTCGGTTTCAATGAACCACTGACCAACACCTGCTTTCACGACGCCGATTATGCCATCGCTCCCAGAGAGATACAGGATCTCATCAAAGCAGATCCGGACAAACTCATCCGATTTTATGGACATTGCTTGATTTACAGGTGGGGCACTTGACTTTCTTTCCGATTCCCTTGAACTTGTTGTTGCAGTCCAGACATTCATACTCACTCGCTGAGAGCGTTTGCACGTCGATACCGACAACATCGCCAACACTACACATATATTTCGCCTCCGTTTGGTTTGTATATTGCTGAATTGTCTTTCTACTTATACCCCACGCCCACCCCGCGTTGCTCCGCGTTCATCCACGTACACCATAAGGAAGGAGGCAATTAGGAAGGAGGCAATTGATAACGATGCACAAAAGAATTAATACGAACCGAATCAACGAATAACAACGAGGTACGTATATGGTGCAAATATATTATGACAATGACGCAGACCTTGGTGTCCTGAAGGGTAAGACGATCGCGGTGATCGGATACGGAAACCAGGGTCATGCACAAGCGCAGAATCTCAAGGATTCCGGATTGAATGTGATCGTCGGGCTTAAAAGCGGTGATGAACCGTGGATACAGCGCGAGCGGGAACTGGTGAAGGGGGCTGGCATGGAGCCAACGACGATAGAGGATGCATCAGCCAGAGCAGACATCATCCAGCTTCTCGTTCCTGATGAACTCCAGCCACAGGTCTACAAAGACGCAATCGAGCCAGGGATCGAGCCAGGCAACGCAATTGTATTCTCACACGGCTTTAACATACATTACAATCAGATCATACCGCCAGAGGATGTTGATGTCTTCATGGTTGCGCCAAAGGCGCCCGGGCACATGGTTCGCGTGATGTTTGAGGAAGGCAATGGCGTTCCGGGGCTGCTTGCAGTCTATCAGGACGCGACAGGCAAGGCAAAGGAGATCGGGCTTGCATACGCGAAAGGGATCGGATGCACGAAGGCGGGATTGATCGAGACAACGTTTGCCGAGGAGACCGAAACTGACCTCTTTGGAGAGCAGGTGGACCTGTGTGGCGGTGTTACCTGCATGATCAAAACGGCATTTGAGATCCTTGTTGAGGCGGGATACCAGCCAGAGATCGCCTATTTCGAGACGTTGCATGAACTGAAGCTGATCGTTGACCTGATCCATGAGGGCGGGCTTCCAAGGATGTGGGATCTCGTCTCCAACACCGCAGAGTACGGCGGGCTCACGGTCGGACCGAAGATTATCAACGAGCAATCCGAGGACGCTATGTATGAAGCACTCGACAGGATCCAATCCGGCGAGTTTGCAAAGGAATGGATTCTTGAGAGCCAGGCAGGACGCCCTGTA
>JAYEGZ010000046.1:0-4457 GCA_034659315.1 Methanobacteriota archaeon | reverse complement strand
CCGAGTTCGGGAAATCGTTTAGTCAACCCGTAGGTCCCTTCAGCCACCGCATCCCCTATGCCTTCCCGATATGCGATCTTCTCGACCATTGCAAGAACTGAATCGGCGTCACCCCACTGTAGCGTCATCCCATCAAGATCGTCGCGCTTAAGAATGCCCTGTTCGTATCCATCGATCAGGACGGCGATCAGATTGCCTGTTGAGATGGTATCAATACCGAGGTCGTCGCACCGCATATTCGCACGCAGGATTGCGGCAAAGTCTGATACGCCGACATTTGAGCCGAACATACATGCAGTCTCGTACTCAGGACCCTCTGTTACAGTCCCTGCATACTTCCCGTCCTTTACCAGGCAGATGTTTCCGCACGACATCGGGCAGCAGAAACAGGCGGTGTCCCCGATTTTGTAATTGAGCATCGTATCGCCGTTGATGCGGTCTGCAAGCTCGAAATGGGCGTCATTGAAGTTGTGGGTCGGCATCACGCCTGCGGTATTCATGTAATCGATGACCGACATCAAGCCCTGCTGCTGCCACAACTCGAAGAGATCATGGCTCTTTAAGTAATCGAATGCCTTATCGCTTGCGGCGATGAGCCCGTCCATATCGTGGACCGGGAGGTCATGGGATCCTCGAATTGCGATGGCTTTTAAGTTTTTTGACCCGAAAATCGCGCCCATGCCGGTGCGCCCTGCATTTCGGCTCCAGTCGGTGTTGACGCACGCAAACTTGACCAGATTCTCCCCGGCAGGTCCGATCGCAGCGACCCTGATCTCAATGTCGCCGAGGTCCTCCTTTACCGCACGTTCGGTGTCAGTAGACGTTTTTCCAGCGTATGCGGACGCGCTCCTTATCTCGATGTCGCCATCATCGATACAGATGACCGACGGCGCATCAGCCCTGCCTGCGATTACCAGCGCGTCGTACCCTGCCTGCCGCAGTTCTACCCCAAAAAGTCCGCCCATGCTGCTGTCGCCGTATATGCCGGTAAGCGGCGATATCGATACAAAGGAGTTCTTGCCTGATGCGGGGAGGTATAAGCCTGAAAGCGGACCTGGTGCGATCACCACAACGTTCTCAGGATCGAATGGTTTGAGATCAGGGTGTTTCAGCAAGTTATCCCAGACGATCTTTGCACCCCAGCCTCTTCCGCCGATGTATTTCAGCGCAAAGTCATCATCGACCTCTGTTACGACCGATTTCCGCCGGGACAGGTCGATCGTCAGTATCTTCTTTGTGTAGCCGCCTTTGATCTTCATTCTGGTGCCTCGTGCTTCCGAACCAGTCTTTATTTGTGCCTGCTAATGTACGTTGCGGTTGGGTTCCGGGACTCCGGAAGTATCTGGCGTAAGCGTCAAATGTTTCGGCGGCGTGCCTTGGTTGGCTGACACCAGAGGACGTTGTTAAGTCATCTGAAATATATTTGTAGATCACAAAGGTAAAAAAATCGGATGTATCAGTTACACACAATTCTCCCGCCACGAAAAAGATCATTAAAAGCGCAGGTGCAGGAATTCGCTATACCAAAAGACTTAAAATGGAGAAAATCAATGTCGAAGCTTCTATTCATCGCTATCGGAGGTGCCATCGGTGCTCTACTTAGGTATGCCTTATCAGATGTGGCTTACAAATACCTGGGCAGTGGTTTTCCATGGGGCACTTTATGCGTGAATCTCCTCGGTGCTTTTACGATCGGTATTCTCTGGGGATTATCTGAAAAAACTACCATCTCTTCCGATTTCCGGACGTTTGCGTTTATCGGAATCCTTGGCTCGTTCACAACGTTTTCAACTTATGGTCTGGAGACTTTTAGCTTATTTCGTGATGGTGAAATCAAACTCGCATTGGCGAATGTTTTGATCACCAATGTTTTGGGCATCGCATTGGTCCTAACTGGCTTCATCGCTTCAAAATATTTAACGATTTTTATAAGTAAGAGGTTGTGATACAATGAAATTGCCTGACGAAGGGCTGTTATTAAGAATTTTCATTGGAGAGGCGGATCGCTACAAGGAAAAACCACTCTACGAACAGATCGTACTTACGGCGAGGGGGCTGCATCTTGCTGGAGCAACCGTTACCAGGGGCATAATGGGTTTTGGGGCAGCGAGTCGAGTACATACGGCAAAGCTGTCACGTCTTTCTGAAGATTTGCCTGTTGTTGTTGAACTGGTCGATACGGAAGAAAATCTCAACAAACTGCTGCCGTTTCTCGATGAAGCCATAAGCGGTGGTTTGATTACACTGGAAAAGGTGTGAGTTATCAGATATAGACATATAAATAAGGATAAGCGGTAGGGCTCAACACATTATTCACATCTCTCGTATGTGTTTAGCGCGCACCGAATAATAAAATAGCAAAAGTACATGCACGAGTAAGTAACACGAATTTTAACAGGTTGTTTTCTGGCAATCCCTCAGCTAAGGCGGAAAAAACCACGAGATTTCACGAGATGGACACAAGAGGATAGTGGTACATGCGAGACATTGGCGATATATCGCATTTTATATTCGGTTACACCCCTACTTTATGGGAAAATGCAACCGGAAGCATAAATCCTTGCGCTGATCGACCAATCACTGGAGTTGCGTACAATCCTGTTCCGTGATGTCCGCGGATCGATTCCAGTAATATTCGAATAGTGCGTTTCCCCACCCGATCGCGGCAGCATCTTCACTGACGAGATCCATGCCGTAATCATACGTGCCATCCGGTCTGAAAAATCCAATTGATAGAAGCTTCTCAGTCACTGTAAACGCAACCCTCACGTCCTCATCTATCACCCTCAAACTGAAGTTCGGCATGTTTACAACACGCTGCAGCACATCCTTATGTCGATCACTCAGCAGTTTTAGCACCGGATAGGTCACTACAAGACGCACTGCCGCCCCGCTCTCGACGAATACTTTGAACAGATCTGGAAAATCAGGATGGATGAATGGGGATACCCCGTTTACAACCTCGCATTCCCCGAGCAGTTCTGTAAAATGCCTGTGCGTCGCAAAAAGGTCTGCAGGCATATCCTCTACGATAGTAGACCTGCCCAAAGATCCAATATTCCTGAAAAACAGATCAGGGATCACATGAGTTTCGTGATTCTTCCAGAACTGTTCCTGTGTTTTGAACATGTGCAGCGTCTCAACGAAATCGATCAGCTTCGACGAGATTAGCTTCCCATACGGTGTTATACCGTATTGCCGGTCATCTTTGTATATCATATCCTTCGACTTTAGCTCAGCAAGCACCGGCAAGATGGTGGAGGTCCGATAACCAAACTCGTCCCTGAATTGGTCCATATTCATGTTTTCTTTATTCAGACTGATTAGCAGCTTGATGCGGACGCCAGACGTTGTCAAGAACTTCAATTCGTCCTTGACCCCCTCATACGAATCGATTCCCGAAATCATGCATGTAATTATTATGCGATATGTCTATTAAACATTTTGGTATCGAGATTTTTTTTCTCGGTCAGAGAAAAATTTTACACCGGGCATACGCCCATATATACCCAGAGCCCGAGACCCATAATAATCCATTCTCCGTCCACCAGTATATCGATCAGGGTCTTGTTGCGATTACTTTCGGTGCAGAAGTATAAAATGTACAGATACCCATATATCATACTGGCGATCAAGACAAGAGAATAATCGTTGAACAAATTTAAAAACAGTGCGGTCCACACAACAAGCAGGGACTGGAGTGTCAGCAGCAATCGCTTAGTCCACGATACGCCTATAACGACCGGGACCGTGTTCACACCATTCAGCGTATCACCATCCACATCCCTGACATCGAACAGGACGGTGTTGATAAACATTTTGATGAAAAAGAAGGGGAACACAAACCAGAGTTTGGTGAGACTTTCGAGATAAAGTGCAGGCAAAAGCGCGCCACATGCCGCCCAGCTTAAAGCAACAACAAAACTCTTTACAAATAATACATCTTTCAATCGTGGGATTCCAAATATCGAAAAGACATCCTTGCTGTATGCGATCCCTAACACGATTGGAACAAGCAGGATGAGCGCTGCAAACGGGTTTGCAAGCCAGCCCAGAAACAGCGCCACAATATACGTGGCAGATGCAAGAATCAGCAGGATCTTTTCATTACCCTGCACAAGAGCGGATCGCTCCGGCATATTCACGGCATCTTCTTCCTGATCCGTCACTCTGTTGAGACTATACACACTATATATCACAAAGAACATAGCAGAGAGCAGGAGTGAATTCGGTGTTACTTCAAGTATGGTAAATGAAAAATATAGCATCAAAACACCACTAACAGATAAAAAGATCGAACTCGCCATCAAAAACGATGTGATTTCTTTGAATATTTGCCAATATGGTATATACTTTATATAATACGCGATGCTCCCGCCTCCCTATTCCCATGATAAATTAGGTGATAATCACATATATACCTTTCCTTTGGGAGGCTGCGCCGCTACATTACTTGC
>JAYEGZ010000045.1:0-16764 GCA_034659315.1 Methanobacteriota archaeon | reverse complement strand
TGCTCGCCAAAGCCATGCCCCGCGGTCACAAAGGTGAGGGATAGGGCTATGATTCCGGCAGCGATCAACAGGAATCGCACGCTTGTTTTCATAAGTGTTCATCGGTGCGGAAGGGCATATATTCTTTGTGGGTAATTTGGGCGTCTGTGTGTAGTTCCGAAACTTTTGACAGTATATATCCAAATCTTCTCCGCAATTGTTCGGGTTTTCACTCAAAACCTAATTTTTTTAGGGCAGTTCATTTGTACACCTAACTGACACAGATGTTGTTTAGGAGTACCTAATAAGGGTCGATAACATGGATAGGATTAGCAACACAAGAGATCTGGTCTATAGAATCGTGAGGTGTATCGCGCCAACCATCGCGGGCGGAAAGCCGGCAACGGTGATGAACATCTCCAATGAAAACGGCGGGCTACTTGATGTATGGGACCGTTCCAAGGCAGACATCTTCACAGGATCAGAAATTGACTACTACGAATTGAAACGCACAGATAAAAACGCGATCGTCATATTCTTCAATCGCAGTCAGTTAAACAGATTGCTTGCGAGAATGCAGGTACTGCAATTCCTGTCCAACTGTGGATATGGATCAGGTTCCGCAGGTTCCCTTGGCATTGATCATGTGTTAAGCGTGCTCAGACATAGATATGCAGCGGGGTGCCCGCATGAGATCGGAATATTTCTCGGAATTCCACTTAAGGACGTTAAAGGATTTATGGGCTTAAGTTCCCTCAGAAACACAAAACGCGGTATGTGGTGTATGTACGGGAACCCGAAAGCGTCAGAAAAGCGGATGAACGAATACCGTCACGCGAAAGATATGGTGGCTGGGCGGCTCTTTGCCGGAGAAAATCCGATTGACATCATCAGAGATAGTGAAATTAGGGTTTTTGAATTATCCTAATTTTATTAGGGTAGATTACTTGCACACCTAACAATGTACCATATAACCGTGCCAATAATGGCAACAAATCGAAAAATAGGTGATATAAGATGAAATCATTGAACAATGTGGAACCTGAAACCACGGTGATCGTCAAGGAGGTCACCGGTGGTCTTGATACTAAACAACACCTCGATGAACTCGGCGTACAGGAAGGCGTTGAACTCACCGTGGTGGCAACCGAGCCTGTGCACGTGCACGGGGGACCAATATCCCTGTCGATGAGGGATCAGGAACTGATCATAGCTCGTGGATGGGCTGATAAGATCTATGTAGAGCTGGGCGGGGACGTTCTTCCGCTGTTGAGGTTAGAGGCTGGCGATAAGGGAACCGTTCGATCAATCGAAGGCGGAAAAGATTTTACGGATTTTCTCTCCGAGCTTGGTATCATAGCGGGAATTGAACTGACATTCCTGTGCCATGTTCCGGACCGCACCATAGTGTTTGCAGCAGGGGACGGACGCACCGAGATACGAATGGGCGAAGGTCAGGCATCAAAGCTGATTGTGGCAGCAGGCGGAAAGTCTGTGCAGGCAAACTACATCAAAGATGGTGAAACGGCTACTGTGGAGCAGATCATCGGTGGAACCCATCTCGCGGATAAATTTGAGCAAATCGGGCTTAAACCGGGAGCTGAGCTGACCTTGCTCAGGAGAGATGCGCCGGCACCAAGTCCCGCGAGAGGCACTTATGTGCTTGCAAGGGTGGGCGACCAGTTGATCACCATCGGTCACGGTCTGGCTGAAAAATTGCTGGTCGAGTAGTCTGAAGATGGCACCCGGGGGCTGTGTGCCCGGGGCTTGCCAGTGGGGGATAAAAATGCCCGAAAGAAAGATATGGGAATTCAAGAGTCAGACAATATGTACGATTCTGGGTCTGACGTTCGATGAAAAGGAACTGGTCAACGTTTTCAAGAAATTGAAGCTGGACCCGAGCCGAAACTTGCCTTATGAGATGCATGGTGACCTTGTTCAACTGTGTAGCACCCGGAACAAAGCATCCGGGCAACTGGATAAACTGCTGAAGGCGCGGTTTGGACAATACGAAAGCGACTTCAAGCGCATTCCACGAAATGAGATATATAAGTATATCGAGAATGGAAATGGAAATGGAACTGTGACCGAAGGCAGAAATGGAAACAGAAACGGAGGTGGAAACGGCAGGAACATACCTCTTTCCGCGCTTGTCTGGTTTGCAGTGCGAAGTCAACACGAAGATATCGATGAGATCGAGGCACGAGTCTTTGCTACCACGCACCTCTTCGAGCACCGCGCCTCGCGGTTCTATGATATACTACGGCGTTCAACTACGGATGGCAGACCTGAGGATATTCTAAAGAACCTGGGCATTGCTCTTGAATCAAGTGAAAAACTCCAGACAAAGTGTGACCGGTTGGAGCGCAAAAGAGAGCAGCTAAAATCAGATATTGAATCGATCCGAGAGGATAAATCACGAATCAATGCCGCACTTGAGGAGCAGAAGCAATTGAACAGACAATTTACCAGCGATTTTGAGAAACTTGGCGGTGTGGGCACACTCGACCGGATCAACGATATGAAGAAGGAGATCAATCTATTGACCAGTGAGGTGATGTGCCTGACCGGTCAACTGCTGCAAAAGGACCAGGTGGATTGCGCGATACCGGATGGTGGATCACCAGCAATCACTGGCAGCACGCAAGACCCTGAAGTAGATGCATGGGATAAAGTGGTTGATGTCAATTTAAACGGTGCGAGGGTGACTTATGTGGGTGGTGTGGAATCGCTCATGCCGCACTACAAGGATGCAGTCGAATCCGTCGGTGGTACGTTCGGTTACCACTGCGGGCGGTGCATACAGGGTAGGAAGGAGATAGAAGGCATCGTGGAGCGGACAGATATAATATTCTGCCCTGTTGACATAAACAGCCACAACGCATGTAGATATGTCAAAAAAGCCTGCAAAATGCGGGATAAGCCCTGCTATTTCCTTCGCAGCGCAAGTTTGAGCATGTTCATCAAAGGGCTTGAGAAACACGCCGATGGAACCGGGGTAACCGCGTAAGCAAGGAAACACCGGTCATCAGGGATCAGGAAGTGTCTGATTACCTGGATTCGTGGCTTTGTAGGGGTACCCTCTGGTTGTGCCCCACAAGCGATATAATACATACGGTCGTCATCATCACCATGCGCCTCCATGATCTACTGCGAATCGACGAAAATGAGATCATACACATTCCAGAACCCTGTTTCAGCGACCAGGGGACGTGTGAACAATCAGCGCGGTACCGTTACGAGATTGTCCAATCTGGAATTGTGTTTGACGACGTGATACGGATTGAAGCTCATGACGACGACGATGCTGGCTTGTCCGGGCTTGCTATTCCCATGCAGTCGGACGGGCAGGACTTCTGGCTGGTCTTCACCGACATCATAAACAGGGATCCTGATTTCGCGGATCATGCTGCCCTGTTGTGCAAACAGTCAAACAACGTTCGCATCGTCGAAACAACATCTTCGTTGTTTATGGATGCGATCATTGAGTATTATTCACTCATGCTTGTGAACCGGATGCTCTGTGAGAACTGTATGCATGGAAAGAAGAGTTTTGATTCGATATTTTCAGAATCACGAGCTGCCCGACTCGAAGCACTCCTGAAAACGATCGAACAGTCGGATGACCTTGATTTTGCAGGCATGGACGTACTTGAGATCTGCTGCGGCAACGGAATGGCGACGATTGCACTCAGGCAGTTAGGGTGCGATCCGGTGTGCTTTGATTCTGACAAATGCGCCGTATGCGAGGGTCTTGAGCACGGAGTGTTCCTCCCACACCGCTCGATGGTGCTGGACGCCACACACATCTCGCCTTTCTTTGAGGCGGGATCCTTTGATTGCGTTGCCGGATTCATGCTCGGTGCGATCTATCCATTCAACAAGGATGTCTGGAAGCGCATCATGGCTGAGTCCATTCTGCCGTTGCGCGAAGGTGGATTTCTTGTATTCACAGTCCATAAAAACGAAGAAATCATAATTTTGAAAGAAGTTATGGATGAACTCGGGATGAACGGGCGGGTTATCGATAACCGGGATGACGCAGGGATGTATGACCAGTGGGTGTATGTCGGACAGAAACATCGAATCCAAAACTTAATGTAGGGCGGCTATACCATCTTTTTTTATGAGGATAGCAGTTCTTGGCGGAACCGGCGATATCGGAGAGGGTTTTGCGCTACAATGGGCTGAAAAGCACCACATACGCATCGGTTCACGTAAAAGCGAGAAGGCAGAGGCAGCAGCCGAGCGCTTCAATGAAACGCTTGTAAACTGCGGGCAAAAAGGGACGATAGAGGGGTTTGACAACAGAACCGCCGCCGAAGATGCTGATGTAATCATACTCACCATACCCTACGCACACGTAGCAGGAGTGATCGATGTCGTGCGCCCGGTATTAAGCGACCAGATCATTGTGTCGCCGGTCGTCCCGATGTCGCGGGGCGACTACTTTGAGTACAATGCTCCGGCACGAGGGAGTGCGGCGCAGGAGATCCAGGCGATGCTGCCAGATGGCATGAACGTGGTCGCCGCATTCCACACCGTTGCCTCCCGCAAACTATGCAGTCTTGATCCTGTATTCAAGTGTGATGTGATGATTTGTGGAGACGACCGCCATTCAAAGGAGGTAATCATCGATCTCACCGACGAGATCGTATGTCTGCACCCGCTGGATGTCGGACCGCTCGCACTGGCATCGACGATCGAGTCGCTCACGCCGCTACTGCTCAATATCGCGGTGTTGAATCACCTGAAGGATCCAAGTATCAAGGTTCTGTGAGTCGATGTCGCTTGATTCACTGCGTCCTTATGCTGAAAAGATCTTAAAGCCGCTTGCTAAC
Source organism: Methanobacteriota archaeon (assembly GCA_034659315.1). Classification (GTDB taxonomy): domain Archaea; phylum Halobacteriota; class Methanosarcinia; order Methanosarcinales; family Methanogasteraceae; genus Methanogaster_D. The sequence continues at coordinate 11,944 of JAYEGZ010000045.1, read as the reverse complement.
CTCCTGTCACGGGCTGGCGTAACACCGGATGCCACGTCGGTCCTCTCACTGATCTTTGCAGCGGGCGCCGGGGTGCTGTATACGATATCGTGCGGTGACAGGACGATTGCGCTTGCAGCGGGCGTGCTGGTGCTGCTCAATGGGATCGCGGATGCCATGGACGGGGAGATTGCAAGAATCGCAGGCACCGCCGGCATACGCGGCGATTTTCTGGATCATGTGATTGACCGGTACGCGGATGTTTTTATTATTTGTGGAATCTTCTTTGGTGAATATATAGACTGGCGGATTGGGGTTGCTGCGATCGTTGGCACGCTCCTGACCAGTTATCTCGGGACTCAGGCGCAGGCAGTCGGTCTTGGCAGGCACTACGGCGGAATTCTCGGCAGGGCGGACCGTCTGGTGCTTATAATGCTTGCAAGCCTCATATACTTCCTGTATCCATACGAAATCTATGGTGCCTCGTCTCTTGGTTGGTCTATCGTGCTGATAGCTGTGGCAAGCAATCTCACGACGTTGCAGCGATTTGTGCATATATGGAAGGAACTCGGGTGAGTGAAGAGCGATTATCCGGGCGCAGGTTCCGGTTTAAGCGTCATGACGGTTACATCACCAATCGCACGAAACTCACGCGATCGATGTGGCAGTCTTGAGGGTATCCTCGTTGGTATGGCTACTGATGAACTTAATTTTGAGCGGAACGGTGAGATGGACGGCAGGGGGTCGCTATGTATAGGTGCTGGACTTAAGTCAGGAGTTTGGTGACTTCAGTAAAATAGCCTCATGATTGGTTAAAAACGATTTTTTCACAAAAAATCGAGTAAAAACTGCCCTCCAGGTGGGATGGGTGATATACGTCTTCGTAATCGGGTGAGACATACCCTCTCGGGTGGGGTTGGCAATACAATTTTTCGTAAATGAAAATTGTGCGTAGAGTGACTGGATGTTATAACATATATGCCATAAAAAAATAAAATTCTTTCAACGACTTTCAATCTAAATGCACATGCCTACCTTCGCAGTGCGTATACTGCCGATGAAAAAGCGGTTTTCAAAATCATAGCTACCGTCACTGTTTTTGAAACTTCTATGTACCAAATTGCGAGGGAATTTAAATGACGCTCTTGTCAGCGTTCCTTATTCTGGACATTTTGCGCAAATACGTAATTGATTGTCGTCCAGAATTCTCCGAACATTTCACCCGTATTTTTTCTGAGGTAACCACTCACAAATTGAGAAAATTCTTGCTCATTTAAGTTTTCATCCAAAAATGGCTCTATTGCTTTCTTGCGAAGGTCGTTCAGCTTATTAATATCCAATCCCAGTTTCTCAATTGTCATTCGTGCTGCATCATAGGATTTCTTGGCAGGCTTGATTTTGCCGTCTGCGGTATAGGCAAAATGCCCCCCACAGCCTAAATCTAACGGCGAAACAAGAAGCTGGTCGTCAAACCAGTTGTCCTTTAAAACTCCACAATGTCGAGGTTCTCCTTTTTCCAATCGGTCTTGGCAGGAACAGAGCATGTTAGCATAATCCAAGGGATTGACAGCGTTGTTGCTTTGAGGATTGAAATGCTCAATATGGGAATCATCATCGGTCAATCGACGCTCGCAGTAGCAGCAAATATGACCTTGTTCCGTCATGAGGGACTCTTTTACTTCTTTCTTTTCCGGGTCTCTCAAGTCTTCGTAGGTTGGCTGCCAATCCTCATTGGCAAGTGCCATCCATTTGTCAAAAAGTGGGGTATTCTGATCTTTGACAATATGCTTCATTTGCCAATCAGCTCCCTGCGTTTGATGAGGACCCCTGCCTTCACCAACTCAGGATCAGCTCCGATTTTTTGCATTAAATCAGTAATCTGACTTCGTGCTTCCTCCAGTTTTCCTGCATCGATTGTCTCAAAGATACTGTGAAGATCCAAAGCCACTTCGTCAGGTCTTGTTGTTTCCAGACCCATAAGGTCTTCAAGTACCCGATCCACATTTTTCCCATACGACTCTTTCGGATTTCTTGCCACAATGCCAGAATCCGTTTGCTCGAGAAGGAATAGACTCTCCGGATGCACATGGGTGATGACATGCGGCGAATGGGTGGATATGATGAACTGGCAATCGGGAAAAACCTCTAGTAACTTAGGGACGATCCTCCGTTGCCATTTCGGATGCAGGTGCAGGTCGATTTCATCTATGAGAACAATGCCTGAACCTTCCAGCGGTTTTGTGGAATCGGGGTTCGCAATTGCCATTCGTCTTGCCAGGTCCCCAATCATTGCGATTAAGATTTTTTCTCCACCAGAAAGTTGGTCTACTGTTAAAAGTTTGCCGTTTTTCTTAACCTCCATTCGCAGAGGGCTTCTTCGGATGGTAAAATCTGAAAAATCCGGTAAAAATTCTGTTAATGCACTTCGGACAGCTTTCAACTGTGGGTCCGGGAACTGATATTCAACAGGTGTTTCTAATTCAGAGAGGGTACGTTGGCTTCGAGATCTCATGATTTCATTTTCAAGGTCTTCTCTCTCCCTGAACCACTCAAAAAAAGTCCTGAAATTTGCACCGCTGGTCAACGCATTGTCGTAAGCTGTGAGCAAGTCAAAACGATGTTTCCCACGTATCTTTAATGGGATGTCAAGCACAGCACGATTCACAGGATAATAGACAAACAGAGGAAGATTAACTTTTTCTGAAGTTTCAGAGATCTTGTTCTGAATTCCTTTGGCATAGTAATTCAGTTCCTGCAGTTTGCTCTTGTCTTCTGAAGCAGAATGCCCCCTTCGGACTTTAGACAATTTCCACCTTATCGTTCTGTCTTCTGCTTCACATAACAACTGAATGGATGAAGTGGACTTACCATTGGTCATATCGCTTTCCACGATTGGCCTACCCGATGCCCCTGAATGATTAATTCTACTAACTGCCCATGAAAGCATGATAGCAATTGCATCCAGAACAGTCGATTTTCCAGAGCCGTTCACGCCAACAAAGACGTTAAGTTTTGGATTTAACTCTATGGAAAGAGCCCGAGCATCCCGGTAGTTTGACAAGTGCAACATTATAACTTTCATAGCTATCATCGTTCCTGTGTGTTAGTGCCTGATCAGGGTTCACTCCATTACAATCTACCCTTCTGCCGCCTTAAGAGCTTGCTTCACTTTGTTTTGAACTGTCCGCACCATATTCACCTTTCACTGTTTTAATTATAAGTCATGTAGCCTTTATAAGCATTTGTAACGATGCTACCCTTGTGGTTACTATAAATATTCAATTACATTAATAAGTCTAAGATTTTCTCTTTTTGGTATTTTTTATTTGAGCCCGTCGCATTTCAAAAATGATTATTTATTTTCTAAGCTACCAAATGGCTGACTATGCAGATATTTGGCAAACCGAGAGCAATTAATAAGCTGAGCATCAATAGACCCCCACCAGCAACCCCGTTTCAGCGTGCGTACCTCAGAACAGCTTCAGACGCGCACCGATCCCACTTTTGACAGCCTGCTGATAAACGTGGTTTGCCGTCGAGACATCCTGTATGGCAAGTCCTGTCGAGTCAAAGACCGTGATCTCACTATCGCTGGTTCTCCCTGGCTTTATTCCTGCAACAACCTCTCCAAGCGTACAATAAATATCATCAACCGTTATGACTCCGTTGTTGAGCGGAACATTAATCTCTCCTGAGTGGGTCGCCTGCGCATAATCATCGATCACAATCGTCGAGCGCTTGAGTATCGGTGGGTCAAGCTCTTCCTTGCCCTTTGCGTCCGCACCGATGGCATTTATGTGTGTACCCTCCCGCACCCAGTCATCAGCAACGATCGGCGCCCTCACCGGGGTTGTTGTTACCAGTATGTCGCAGTCGCACGCATCCCTGATGCTCCCTGCGATCACGATGTCGCACCCGAGTTCTGCCATGTTTTTCCTGAACCGATCGCAGGTTGCAGCCGACACATCAACAACTTTGACGGTCTCAATATCCCTGACAATAGAGATTGCTTGCAACTGGGTCATCGCCTGCCGCCCCGCACCGATCATGCCCACCACGGTTGCATCGCGCCGCGCAAGATGATCCGCAGCCACGCCCCCTGCCGCACCGGTCCGCACATCTGTGAGATATGTGCCGTCCATCATCGCAAGCGGGGCGCCGGTCTCGATCGAGTTTAGCACGACAACCGCCATCACCGTGGGAAGTCCTTTCGCCGGGTTACCGGGATGCGCATTAACGATCTTCACGCCCGCAATGCCTGCACTCTTGAGATATGCGGGCATGGTGCGCAGATCGCCCGTTGGAAAGTAGAGGTATGATTTTGCAGGCATCTGCACCCGTTCCATGCCGTGCTCCCGGAATGCCTCCTCAACAACGCTGAGCGCTCCCGGCATGTCAAGCAGATTGGTAACGTCGTCCGCGGTAAGATACAGTAGCTCCATACGGATCATTGTTGCGCCGGACGCAGGATAATTGTTGCGTGGGGCTGTTTGGGTGCAGCGTGCGGATGATGCCTTGCGCTCGCAGTCTGCGAAATATGTCGGCAATGTTTTAGGAAGATACGAGGAACAATGAAAATAGGAAAAAGAAAAAAGAGGCTCAGACGAACAGTGATTCGTCCATCTCAGCCAGAAGATCGCTCTCGCTGTCCATCTCGTTGAGCATAGCCTCAAGTTCGGCAAGTTCGCGCTCCATGTCCTCAAACTCGAGTTCTGCGAATTCGCTGGATGCTATGTTGCCCTCTGTCGCCGGAGCCTCATCCGACTCTGGCGACGGGTGGGCTGCTGTGTCTGGCACAGCGCTCTCTGGTTTCTCATCGACGCACCCGGAGAGCACGGTTCCTGCTATAAGGAGCGCCATGACTACGTATCTGGCATTCATCTCATACCTCCTCGCTCGTGTTTACGCTTTCGTTCCCTGCTTCAGTTTCGTTTCCGTTCGCATCTTCACTCTCAACCGCGGTCTCGCTTTCGGTCGCAGTTTCCGGTTCTACCAGCTCCTGGTTGCGCCACTCGCCAGACCTGCCACCTGCAACCTCGTATAATCCGGTTCCTATGAGAATTGCAGTTCCGGTACCATCCACGGTGAGATCGATCCCGGTTCCGGTCATCGTCACGACCACGTCGCTGCCGGTGATCGTTGCATCACCGTTAAATCCTGTGTAGATCACCATTGATCCCTCCTCTGTTCGGGTTCCATCTCCAGTGACTGTAAGTACCATATCGCCGTTGCGATCAACCACCGAGAGCGAGCCAGCATCTGCCGAAAGCTGCATCTCGATAGCGCCCCTGAAAAGTGTGGTTCCTGTTCCTTCTGCCGTGAGCATGCCGGTCCCATCCAGTATCACCGAACCTGCCCTGTACTCACGCAGTTCCATGAAGATCTCTCTTGTGATCTGGTTTGCGTCCCTTATGCAGGCGTTTGCCTTTCCGACCGCCTGATCCGCCTCGTCGGGATCACCGTCTTCAAGCGCGTCTTTTGCGAGTATGTAGTTCACCCTGACGCAGTCAAACTTGTCATCGAGACGATCATGTTTAGCCTCAAGGCTCGTGGTGTCGGTGCCCTCATCCGCGAGCTTACCAATCTCCTCGTCCAGCCGATTAGAGAGCCCCTCTGACTTTTCGACGTAGTTTCCGATCCTCTCAGTGAGCATGTATCTTGCGTGACGTGCAATCTCACTACGGATCTCACCCCACTCGCCTCTGATGTCTCGGGCAGCCGATATTATGTCGGCAGGGGTGTCAGCGTTTTCCACCTCAAGCTTCTTGCCTTCGAGTCTCAGCATGTACCGATCAATGTTTGCTGACGCGCCTTCCGGTGCATTACCCTGCTGCTCGGCAGCTTCGATCCGCACCTGCAAACGCTCCAGATGTCCGATCATCTGGTCGATCGTCCGCATGAGATGTTCTTGAGCCTTTGTCTGAAGCTGCTTGCGGAGTTTTTCACGTTCCTCAGGTGTTTCCGCGTTCCTGAGTTGATTTTTTGCATTCATCAACGCCTGTCTGGAATTGAGCTGTTGCGCTGTTGTGTTCGCGTATTGATCTACTTGGGCCGTCTTTGGTCCCCCGGCTTGTGGTGGCTTGCGCAATTGATCGGTCACGCCTAAGTATGGTTTGACGGACTTTGCAGCGCCCGATCTACCCGATGTAACTGCAACGTCTATCTCATTGGTCCCATTGTCATTGGTCCCATTGTCCGATACGCCCGTAGCATCGTCACTTGTGTCTGTTGCCTCGCTCTCCGCAACTGCGAAGCCTGACATGAGTGCGCATGCAAGCAGCAGCGAAACCACGAGTAGTGTTTTCATTTGTTTCATGTTTGTTTACCTCCGGTTATTTCGGTAGTCTTCTGTTGTCTCGTTCGTTTGAGCAGTTCTCGGCTCGTAAATCATACTGGGCTTGACGATAGGATAAGCATACTTTCGATTTTTTCATCCTTTAACCCTTTATCAAACTTTATCATCCTTCATTCCCACCTGTAATCCAATTTAACCCTTTATCCCGCGGTATTTCCCGATGGCGCAGGTGTGTGCACCATTGTCTGCATGTATTGGGGATTAGTGTTTCAGCTGTATTAATGGTTGGGATGCGGCGGATGTTCACAGGTTTTCAGGAAAATGCATCGTTGTAGGAAAGGTCTCGATCGATCGGAAAAGTTATATCCTACACTGGAGTATAATTATGTGGAGAGTGGGTTTAATGACCTGGTGTTGGACGATCGGGCTGAACAGTAGAGCACGCTGTATTAGTTGCACCTGCACAATCTCCCCGCCTCATAACCTTCTCAGTCCCATTCTTATTCTCCTTCTTCTTCTGCTTCTTCTCTGCGGGCACGCCATGGCTGCAGAGTACGGTACTGGCAGCGGAATCGATGATATCACCGCTTCCAACTGTAGCGAGTGGAGCATGCGGCTTAGCAATAACGACAGTATCGTGACATGCAATATCGATGTAAAGAGCGGCGCGCTCAACCTGACCAAAGCAACGATACAAATGAGCAGCGGAACATCCATCGATGTCAGAAATGGCGCAACCATGAATGTAAATAGTGGTTCAACAATCACACACGATTCCGGGAATTACCATTTCAACTATGATGCAGGCAGCCGCGGCAATCTGAGCGAGAGCGTAATTGAATACAGCTACAAATTATATATCGCTACTAAAAACAACGTAACAATCACGGGCTGCACCATCCGAAACAATTATAACTATGGCATCCACCTCAATTTGACATCCGGATATGTCAATATCACAGACTGTGTCATCAACGGCACAGTCTGGCAATGTGGCATATTCATAGCATCTTCGCCGGGCAACATCCTCCGGAATAACAGTCTGAACAACAACAGCCGCAGAGGTGGGCGCTACAGCCTGTATGTCACAGGAGACTATGATCAGGATATCGACGCCACGAACACAGTAAATGGCGGCACGGTGTACTATAACTATGCTGGCAGCGGCGCAACGATCACAGATACCAACATCGGACACGTCACAATTGTCGATTGCAGTGATCTGTGGTTTACCGACTGTGTGGTGCACAACGGGGATGGCGTCTGGATCCGGGGCGCCTCATCCAATGTGAGCATCCGGGGTGGTGCAATCGAGAACAACACAATGCACGGCGTCAATCTCGAATCAACAAGTGGGAACAACATTACAGCCGTTACGATCAGGAACAACATAAAACAAGGTATTTACTTTGTTGATTCGAGCAACAACAACATACACAACAGTCACATTCTGAACAACAATGATTGTGGGATTCAATCAACCGGATCGAGCAGTTCCAACCGGATCATCAACAACACCGTACAATCGAACAACGGCACAGGCATTGCATTGTACTCGGATTACAATTGTTTGAGCGACAACACCATATTAGCAGCCAGTGGGCAATACGCACTGACAGTCTTGGATACTGCGCAGTCGCCGTATCGCAATTACATCTGGCGCAACAACACCGCAAACGGGGAGCAGGTGAACTATTATTATGATGAACATGATATAGTTATTGAATCTAAATATCTCTCCGCATCAAACGTGAGCAATGCCGGAAAGATCACGCTTGTGGATTGCACCAACGTAACGATACGAAACAATCACATCTCAAACAATTCAAAAAAGGGCCACGGCATATTCATGTGGAATTCAAGTGAGAACACTCTCTCAAACAACACCCTATCGAATAATTATCATGGTATCGTGCTGCACGGCTCATCAGAGAACAACATAACCAATCTACAAACGATAAGTCCGGGCAGCCGGTATTACGGGGTGCACATCGAAGCGGAGTCGGATTATAACCGCGTAACCGGGAGCACAATCGCAGGAACCGCATACAGCGGAATGTCGATAGACAAATCCGACCACAATATTATCGCCAACAGCACAATCTCTTCTGTGAGTGGGGATGGACTGTCTGCCAGTGTTGCCCATTACACCAATCTCACAAACGTAACAGTCATCTCAACAACGAAGGAGGGGGTGTGCATATCCACGTCCCGCCACGTAACAATCGTAGAGTCTGACATCACCGCAAACACAACCGGCGTGAACTATAGCGCCGGTGCAAATTACACAGACGTGACAAACACACGAATAACAGCAGGCACAGACGGCATCCACATATCACAGTCGTACAGGGGCAGTTTCACGAACAACACGATCGTTGCTGCCGAGCGGGGAATCACCCTTACTGAATCAAGAGATCACAACTTAACCGGAAACAACGTCACAAACTACACAGTTGCAGGCATCCTCCTTTTGGAGCACTCGACAGGCAACATGATGCTCGGAAACGACTTCACGCGAAACGGCTCCGGGGGGGCAGAGTTCGATATCCGAATCAACGACTCAAACGATTGCACAATTGCAAACAACGAATCAACAGCAGCAAATTACACCTTCTATCTCACAAACGACACCAGACTTGCAACACTCGATACGGTATTTAATAATGCCGCGGTCGGCTATGAGGACACCTCGAACCTGACGCTGATGTGGCGAATCGATGTGCTCTGTTGGGACAACTACCACCTTGAGCCGATGTGGACGAACCTCACGGTTCGATACAGGGATATCAGCGATTACAACGAGTCGCTGTGCCGGGAAGGCGTAACCCTGAATGCAAACGGCAGATTGAGTAACAATAACTTTGGTGATTATGGACCCCCCACCTCTGACAGCAACTGGCTTCCGGTAATTGAGTACAAGGAGAACGTGACCGGGAAGACGACCTACCAGCCCATGAACTGCACGGCAGTCAACAGGTGGGATGTGCTTAATGGGGTGGATGACCGGAGATACAAGAACCTCACGACCGCGGTCTCAGGACCCGGGGTCACCATTCTTGTGGATGCGGGTCACACCCCGAATGGCAAGTGCTACTACTGTCATGACGACAAACTCCGGTACGCTGATGGCACATTCAAGTTTCCGAAGACGACGCACTGGACCAAGTATAATGAAAGCATCATGAGTGCCACATCGGATGATCCGTACACACCGGGGCGGTGCATCGACTGCCACAACGAGACCGACTCCTCAAGCGTGCCGCACGGGACTGCGAGCGGCAAGGATCTCCTGTACCAGCCAAGCCCGCAGCTCTGCTACACCGGCAGAACCGGCAGTCTGGACTGCCACAGTGCAAGCGCAGCACCGGGGCTCGATCAAGAGAATGAGTTCAGCAAGAAGACCCATCACCCGCTCGGGGATGGAAAGCTCGCATGCAAAGCATGTCATGACAATCACGGGTCAACGTATCGGCATGATCTGCTGAAGTACTATACAAACGGTATCAATCCTGATACCGGTCGATCGGAGTCCGGGTACAACTCAGCATATTATGCGCTCTGCCTCGTGTGCCATCTCGAGGAGAAGCTTGTAGCGAAGATGGTAACTGAAGATGATATGCATCTTCAGGATTACACCAATCAAACAAACTTTCGGGACGAGTATTACGGATGGTCTACAGGTTTCGACAGTTCTAGTAGCCCTATAAACATCCACTCTCCGCAAGGGACTGGGTTTCGTCATTCTACTTCTTATAACTGCTATTTCTGCCACAATCCGCACGGCAGCAATAACCCGGCAACAACACGGTACATGGCCCCGGATGGTAGTGGTTTCAACTACACATATGTAACCAACCTCACGCCGCCGAGCGAGACATATCCTGATGGCGAGACGAACTGGGTGGTGTTGGGTCTAGCGAACTGGTCGAATCCAACATTGAATCAGGGCGGTGGTTTCTATTCTTCAGATGGATGTGGGGGGTGTCATGTCGGCTTCAGGCTCGAGACCAGTTATTTCACCTACCGCACATACGTCAACTACACTCCCGCGGGCGGAGCTGGCTGCGTCGAGTGCCATGATAACGATGCTTCCGCATACAACGAACCCCCGATCCGCCCGATTGTGAACTTAACCGCAATGAAACTTGCGATGCACACTGATCTTAGTGGTGCGTTTCGCACTGGTGACGATCTTCAGGGAACGAGCAGGACGTTTATTGAATGGCTCCAAGATCGCGAGTATACCACTGAACAGATCGCAAACATCTCGACAGACAACGCGATCTGCTGGGCATGTCACAGCACCAACGGAACGCCGCCAGCTCCTAATTTCCATTCTGACCGGGCGATGAACCCGTACAAGTGCCCGAAGTGCCACGGACCCGAGGATAGTCAGCCTCCACACACGAAAGGACTGGTTGCCGCAATCGACAACCACGGTCCGACCACCAAAGGAGCCGGGTCAGTCTACATCCAGACCGATGTCGGCACAAACGGCTCATGCGAGGACTGCCATGCTCCAAGCGTTCTTCCGAGTTCGTACATAGGCGAGCTTGAGGTGTGGAAGTATACGCCATCCAAAGATTTCGTCGATTACACCGGCACTACAACGAGGGGAAATGTCTCGCACTACGGGCTGAACCGATCGCAGGGACTCGACATACTCAACAGCGGCAGCCCAAACATTTTGTGCAACACATCTGACTGCCTCTACTGCCACTGTAACTCAACAAACGGGCTGGTCTGGGGTAATGCGCCGGATGTGAGCGGGAACATGTACGGCGCAGACACAAGCAACCTCTCAGAGTGCTATACCTACTGCCACGTGCTTCCTGACTATATCGGGAGCGTAAACGAGACTACTGTCCCGCACTTCCACAACAGATCGCTCTACGCAGGTGGAGGTCCGAATTGCACGATGTGTCATGACGACATGGGTGGGAGCAACCCGTACAGCGTCCAGTCGCGGGTCAATGTTACCTCTATTGTGCATGGCATTCACGCAAACGTGACCAACAACACGATCGGAATCGTGACTGGCATAGATCCGCGATCAAAGGCGTGCTGGGGCTGCCACCAGAGTGATGGCATGGAGCCTCAGGGGATGGGCGATCGGAACGGAATTGTGGATCCGAGCAAGAAACCATGGACCTGCGAGGACTGCCACGCCAGAAGCAGCGAATGGAATGCTTCGACCAATTATGGCGAGACATGGATCTCATCGGGCTATCCGCCAAACCGCCTGCCCCCGCGGATATACACGCACCAGCCAAACTCAACAACACTCAAGACCAATGTGGGTGGGGCGGGAATGTGCGTTGACTGTCACATCAGGAGCACTGACACAGATCACAACGACACTGCGGAGAAGGTCCTCGGAAACACGGTCTTCTCGAATACCTCGCACTACGGGGAAGTGGCAGGGCTGGTCACCCCGACTACGAATTGTAGCGTCTGCCACTGCAATGTAGCGGGCGGCGGAAGGTGGGGCGGCGCCCCGCAGGTCCTGCACGGAAACACAACGGACTGCACAAACGTAGCGGACGGTTGCTACGTCTGCCATTCGACTGATAATCAGGTTTCAGCGGACTTCCATGCAAGCAACCTGTTGTCCGGCGAGGGCGGATCCGATTGTCTCAGGTGCCATGGCAAAACAGGCTTTGCGAG
>JAYEGZ010000044.1:0-4591 GCA_034659315.1 Methanobacteriota archaeon | reverse complement strand
GGGCAGTTTTTACTCGATTTTTTGTGAAAAAATCGTTGTGGAAAAATCGGTTTATACAATCAGATAGCGTAGATTTCCTTTCCACGCAGCCATCAATGAACCAAGACGCGCAGTCCCGCGCTGGTTCGTCGGCATAAACATCACTTTTGGATGATACCGCTCGATAAATCCAAGAAATTCATAAAAATGCGACGTCAAGAACTTGAAATCGCTGATCAGCGCGACCGGATCATCCTGATCGATCTTCAGATGTGGTATCACTGAACTCACATCGGTGCCGCCGCCTGCTTCGGCGCATCGCAGCGCGGCGATATCAATCAGATCCGCGGTTGCGTTAAATGAGATCAGTTTCACCTTCGATTTAAAGTATTTGTGGATCGTGTCGGTCAGCACCTTTGCGGATTCGATCGATGTGGTCATGCTCGATGAGAGGTCAACCAGCACCCAGACATGTTTCTTTTTCTCAAGTTCACGTTCGAGCCACATATTGCTCGAATCAAAGAGGATGAGTCGTTTTTTGTCGGCAAGTGACGTGCTCACCCCCCGATATCTCGTTACGAGGCGAGGTCTCTCGATCCCGAGACCGCGCTCCAGCAGTACCGGCAGTTTCAGGCGCCGCGCCAGCTGAACATGCTCGGATTCCCTGTAAACAAGCGCAGACGTGCCTGCGCCGACGTTCTCGCTGCCAATCTTCTGGGCAAGAGTCTCTGGCGCAAATTCGCAGAACTTCTCCTGCTTGATGTACTGTGGGGTGCGTTCATGGAGCACATCCGTATTCCGCTTCATCATCCGCCATGGTGTGTTGTCGGATCGCCACACTGAGTTTAATTCGCCTGCAAGCGCAGAGACTGACTCGACAAAGCCCCTGAACTGTCGCTTTGTAAGATGTGTGGAGCCGGCTGCCACGAGACTTGCGAGGTGTTTGAACCGGTCAGACCCTGATAACCGGACAATCTCGCTCACAATCTCCGGGATCTTACCCATAACCTCCGAATCAGAAACCCGGGCAAGAGGGTTGAATATCTGTGCAGGGAATGTGCGAGGATGACGCGACAGCAGGATGAGCATCGAGATCGTGTATGCATCATCACTCCTCGATGCTGCAAGCGATTCGATCAATGTGCTGTCCATTGGCAGGTATGCGCTGGTATCGATGTCGCAATTGATCGCATAATCCGCGATGATGTTCGCCGCAAAATGCACGATGTCCGCATCCAGATACTGCCCGCTGAAGATGTCCGCCTCGCTTAGCTTCTCTGTCTCGGTGATTTCACGGTATCCCGCTATCAGATCGTTAATATGCGTCAGATGTGCAATTTCATGCGTCACCAGCAGTCTGGCGAGATCTTTCTGGTCGCTCCGGGTCTTGATATATAGATCAGCGTGTCTGGATGCTGTAAAGACATAAATGTATGACGAGGGGTCTGTTGTATCTGTTTCGATATACTTTAGCTTGATATCGTAGTTTGATACCAGTTTGTCGATCAGTTCGCTGAGCATCACGAGCATGTTATCACCCGGGCGTCTGTTTCTTGTTGGCAGATGGCATGAATCTAACGGATTTTTTTCGATTCGCAGTGACCGCTATTGCCCACTATCTGTGATGCAAATGCTCTTTTGCAGCCGCCGTTGTCTCCCTTCCCTGCGGCGTCCGCTTGACAAACCCGATCTGTATCAAATACGGCTCTGCAACCTCTTCGATCGTCCGCACCTCTTCCCCGACCGAGATTGCGATATTCTTCACGCCGACAGGCCCCCCGTCAAAATCATCGATGATCACGCTTAAAATCTGCCGATCGAGTTCATCCAGTCCCTTTTCATCGATTTTGAGCATTGTTAGTGCAGCTTCGACAACATCCTTCGTTATCACGCCGTCTGCCTTCACCTGCGCATAATCCCGGACACGTCTGAGAATTCGGTTCGCGATCCGTGGAGTCCCTCTAGCCCGGCGTGCAATCTCTGTTGCGCCTGACCGGTCGATCTTGATCGCAAACACGCCCGAAGACCTGATAACGATCTCTGTTAACGTATCCGGTGGGTAAAAGTTCAGCCGGCTGATCACGCCGAACCGGTCTCTTAGCGGTGAACTGATTAATCCAGTCATCGTCGTTGCTCCGATCAGTGTAAATGGTTTTAGATTCAGCCGGACCGAACGTGCGCTCACACCCTCACCGATCATGACATCAATCACGAAATCTTCCATCGCAGAATACAGGGTTTCCTCGACGATATGGCTCAACCGGTGTATTTCATCGATGAATAGGACATCCTTTTCCCCGAGATTCGTCAGAATCGCTGCAAGATCGCCGGGACGATCTAGAACCGGTCCGGTCGTCGCTCTAATGTTCACGCCGAGTTCGGTTGCGATGATGTGCGCAAGCGTTGTCTTTCCAAGTCCGGGCGGTCCCGAGAGCAGGATGTGATCAAGCGGTTCATTTCGTTCTTTTGCTGCTTTTATAAAGATTTGGGACTGTTCTTTAAGCTCGCTTTGCCCGATAAAATCGTCGAATGTCTTTGGTCGAATCTGCAAGTCGGTTATCTTATCTTTCTCCGTTTTTTCCGGCGCAAGGATGTCTTCCTGCATAGTCTGGAATTTGTGATTAAACCGTATCAATACCTTCGGATGGTTGTCGCATGGTGCTTACGAACGATTTTTTCCGGCGCAAGGATGTCCGGTTACTTCATTTCATATCCATCCGGACCCTCCCGCAACCGGTATGTTTGATATCTGCCTCCTGGTAACCGGTTTCATGCGTATGAAACGATGCTCTCGCCAACTTTGAATCCGAAACCTTTATGCGGCTATGCGCTACAGAGACGTAGATATGCCGAGACAATACACGGAGGAACAATAGATGGCAACCGGTCCGCGGTATAAAGTGCCGTTTAGAAGGCGAAGAGCCGGACGCACAAATTACCACAGGCGGTTGCGATTGTTACTATCAAAAAAACCGCGGATGGTGGTGCGCAAGAGCACACGACACACAAGAATACAGCTCGCACTTCCGGGCAGCCAAGGTGATAATATTCTCTCATCCGCAACATCGCTCGAACTTAAAAATTACGGCTATTCAGGCTCAAGCAAAAACACGACCGCTGCATACCTAACCGGGCTGCTTTTTGGCTACCGCACGATTGGTAAAGGGTTCACTGAGGGCGTGCTCGACATGGGGCTACACCCATCCACTTTCGGATCAAGATGCTATGCCGCACTCCGCGGCGCGGTCGATGCCGGCATGGACATCCCGCATAACCCAGTGGTCTTCCCCACAGATGAGCGAGTCCGCGGGGAAACGATCGCTGAATACACCGGCGTTGACTTGCCATCAATTTTCGAAGCGACAAAAGCAAAAATTACATCTGAGTTCGGAGGCGCATAATGGCAAGAAGACCCCCAAGACCCCCTATGAAACAACAGGTTAGCGCGGATTGGGTACCGCGAACCAAGCTCGGTATGCTTGTCCGTGAAGGAAAGATCAAGGACATCGATGCGGTTCTCACTTCAGGGCACCCGCTCCGGGAAGTTGAGATCATCCAGACCCTGCTGCCAGACCTTGAAGAAAATGTGCTGGACGTGAATATGGTGCAGCGGATGACTGACTCAGGGCGACGTGTCAAATTCAGAGCTGTGGCGATTGTCGGCAACAAGGACGGTTACATCGGATTTGGGCAGGGCAGGGACAAACAGGCAGGACCTGCGATACGCAAATCGATCATGAACGCAAAACTGCACATTGTCAAGATCAACCGCGGCTGCGGATCTTGGGAATGCGGTTGCAAGGATCTGCATTCGGTGCCGTTTCAGGTGGTTGGGAAAGCCGGAAGTGTCGGCATCGAATTGAAACCTGCGCCAAGAGGGCTTGGCATAGCGTCAGGCGCGACAGCAAAGAACGTTCTTGAGATGGCAGGCATCAAAGATGTCTGGACCCGTTCATGGGGCACGACCAGAACCACTTTGAATTTCGCAAAGGCGACTTATGACGCGCTCAAAAAAACCACAACGATGCGCATCGTGGATGCAGGAGGGCAATGATGTACGCTGTGGTTCGGATCCGCGGGGGCTTTAAGTTACGTCCCGAGATTGAAAACACGCTAAAGATGCTGCGGCTGCACAGTGTCAATCACTGCATAATTCTGGATGAGACCCCTAATTACACCGGAATGATCAAGAAGGTGAAGGATTATATCGCATGGGGCGTTGTAGATGCTGATACGCTTACGGATCTTATTAGCCTTCGTGGACGCTTTGCAGGTGGGAAGAGACTTACACAGGAGTATATGGATGAATGCGGGCTTGGTTCGATGGAAGATTTCGCAAAAGCGGTCTACAATGGCGATGCGAAACTCTCAGACATTCCAAACTTAAAACCACTGTTTAGGTTGCACCCGCCACGCAAAGGGCACAAAGGCATCAAGAAGACTGTTATTGAAGGCGGCGAACTCGGATTCCACGAGGACATCGGCGCGCTGCTGAAGAGGATGCGATAGCACACTATTCACAATCAGGGTGCCGTGCTTACCTCGCTACATGGGTTCATGCACGCCCCTGACAGTTGTGCGGTTTTTTGAGTCAATTTTTCATGGTATATAT
>JAYEGZ010000043.1:0-4592 GCA_034659315.1 Methanobacteriota archaeon | reverse complement strand
TCAGGTGTTAGGGTTCTATCTTTCATTTTTGTTATTTTTTGCATGGTTTCATAACCATTGACAATCATCCGCTCAGAATAGTTTCCAGGCTTTCTCTTCAATCGCAATATTTCTTTTGCAATTTTTCGGGTTGTGGCTGCTCCCTCTAACTGACTTGAAGCAATTGCCTCCTCCATCAATGAACTGATGATATAACGACCTCGCCCTTCGGTGCTGACAGATTCCAAACCAGTTTCTAAGTGACCTGCCGTGCCTTTATCCATAAGATGGAGTTTTCTCTGGGCATCATTCAAAAGAAGATATTTGAATATCCAACCGTTAAATTTAATTAGTTTATATTGCTGTGAGCGAAATATCTTAATAAGAGCCCATATATATTCTGGATTTGTTTTATTAGGCGTTTCTTTATATCGGAGTTTATCCCAATGAATATAGTCCTGATTACACGTTACAACAAAGTCGTAGACCGTTTCATCGCTTAATAACTTAAAAACTTGTTCGCTGTTTTTTTCAAGAATATCACGTACGTTAGGGGGTTTCTTCGGAACTTTCATAGTCAGATAGAAAACTTACTAATCTATAAACTTTCCTACCAATTTGGTAGTTTTTGGTAGTTTGTTGGTAGTTCTACAATATTCAAGTCACACCACCACCACCACCACCACCACCCCACACAATCCACGCGACCCACCCGGACCTCCGCGTCCACCACGACACCACCGATGAAGCCACTCGAAACCCCACACGTACCGACAGCCTTACCGTTACCCCAGGATTAAGCCCACCAGCGTCATACGATTGACAGCTCAGTTGACCCGACACTTAAACCTGAGCACCGATTCCACAAGTATTCGGCAAGCAATCTTGCCATAAACTGCGGAAGACCGCTCATTGGTAGTAGGACTCTTCCGGCACATCATCGATCTCAAGCTCCATCTCTTGCGATGATTCGGAATCGATGATCTCAATTGCCCGCTGCACAACATCCTCAACGCCCTGTCCGGTCTCTGCCGATATCTGGCACGCCCAGTCGCCATGGAAGTCAGCGAGATCGCACTTGTTTGCAACAGCAAGAACCGGGATTTCGAGCGTTTGCTCGATCTCGTGAAGTAGGCTGAGCTGAGCCGTTAGCGGATACCCGCAGTGCTCTGCAGGGTCAATCAGAAGCAGTACGAGGTCGCCTACGTGTTTCAGCGCTGATATCGCCTGCAACTCAATTGCATTGCGGGAATCAAGCGGGCGATCAAGGAGTCCAGGCGTGTCCACGACCTGATACCGCGTTCTGTCACGATAAAAATGCCCTATGTAAATTCCCTTTGTTGTGAACGGATACGTGGCAATCTCAGGTTTCGCATCGGTCACGCGCCTCACAAAACTCGATTTGCCCACGTTTGGATAACCTGCCACGATGATTGTCGGAACCCCTGATATTTCTGGCAGTTTCCGAAGCTTACCACGTGCATCATTCAGAAAACGCAGATTTTCGTCCACTTCGTTCACGATTGAAGCGATCCGGGCATAAGCCTGCTTCCGGATGTGAACCGAGTTTTCCGGCCTCATCTTCTTCTGGTATTCGCGTGCGATCGAGCGAACCTTGTTTCCTGCCCACTGCACGGATGCAAGCGACATTTTGAGCTTTTCGATCCCAATGATTGTCTCTGTCAATTCGTAGTAAAACGGAGACAGTTCGTCGAAATTGGGGAAGTCGTGCACGGTTTTCAGTAGACGAATCGACAGAACGTCCGCTACAGTCTGGACCATCGACCGCTGGATGCTGACGGTTCCCCGCCCTTTTCCTGCCTTTGCAGGACGCAGAGCGCGCCTGAACGCCTGATCAAGTAGCTCGTCAGCGGTCGGCACGGTGCGCAATCGTTCGTAGATCATGGTGAACCTTCTTTCGCCGCATCGGCATTACCTTTACCGTGACCAACAAGGTGAAATAGTAATCGGGCCATCAAGAACCTGCGATGGTTAATGTTGGCGTACATGTATCGATTGCAGGCTCTATAGACCGGGCAGTTGGAAGGGCGCAGAAGATAGGCTGCGACACATTCCAGATATTCACGAGAAACCCGAGGAGCTGGCGGTTCAAGGAGCTCTCCACCGAGCAGATCGAAAAGTTCACGCGAGGAATTAAAGAGTCGGGAATCTACCCGCCGGTTGCGCACATGCCATATCTACCAAATCTGGCGTCGCCGAAGGAGGATGTCTACAGCCGCTCAATCGACACCCTCACAAACGAGATTGCACGATGCAGCGCGCTGAAGATCCCGTATCTTGTGACCCATCTCGGAAGCCATCTCGGGAAGGGCATGGAGGGCGGCTTCGAGCGCATAATATCTGCGGTTAATGCAGCAACCTGCGAAAACAAGGACGTTACGCTCCTTCTTGAGAACACGGCTGGCACAAAGAACAGCATGGGCGGGAACTTTGCAGACATACAACTAATCATCGACGGACTGGAGCATGGCGAGCTTGTAGGCGTGTGTTTCGATACCTGCCACGCGTTCGCTGCCGGCTACGAACTCAGAACCGCGGAGGCGCTGGACGAAACGATCGCTGAGTTTGATCGGACAATCGGACTCAACCGGCTGAAACTTATCCACCTGAACGACTCAAAAGGTGCTCTTAACTCCAGAGTGGACCGGCACGAGCATATCGGCATGGGTGAAATTGGGGATGATGGATTCAGAACCATATTACACCATGAGATCCTTAAAACGCTCCCAATGATACTTGAAACGCCGGTCGATGAGCGGAGAGATGACATCGGAAACATCCGGGCGGCGCGGATGCTTGCTGAGGATTGATGTGGGGTTGGGCGAGGGGTGATGCAAGCTCCGGCTTCCACATACCGATCATCTTGATTCTCGATATGATCAAAAATCAATCTGGAGATTTAAGTATGTGCCATCCAGAACCTCGCAATCCTTTGTCGCAACATCGGCGACCTCCTGATCGTGCTTGGAGGTGTTCTGTTATCGGCGATCATAGTACCGATCACAACAAAAGAGTACTCCATGATGCTGAAGGTAGGGACGAGAAAGTCGCCCCCCCCCCGGATCAGGAATACCGTCCGCACGATCTGACGGGTCTATCTTGCACTGACTGCAGCAGGTGTCGGGCTTCTGTGGCTGGTGGGGATGCCGCTTTGGGACGCTGTAAACTGTGCGATTACCGGGATCAGCACCAGTGGCTTCAGTCACAGACGGGAGCATCACAGAGTACCACAAGCACGACAATTAAGATCGTGCTCATCCTAATCATGCGCGTTATCTACATTTCATCGGGGAGTTGATTAGTGAATATTGCAATGCATAAATAGTAACATATCAATTTGATGTCATCTCACTGCAACGTGATATATAAGAGAGCCAAAAAATAAAGGTGGTGAAGAGTTACTTCACCTCGATCTTCGTTACTTCCGGAAGTGTGGTCTTGACCATCTCGATTCGCAGCACCCCGTCCTTCAATGCGGCGTCAACATCGTTCGGGTCGACCTCCGCTGGCAGTGGGATTCTCCGGTAGAATTTAGTGTAGCCGCGCTCTCTCCGGATGTAGCCCGCCCCCTTCTCTTCCTTCTCCTTCGTCTTCTCTGCCATTATCTCAAGCATGTCTCCACGGACATTGAGAGTAATATCCCCTTTTTCAACGCCCGGGATGTCCACAGTTGCCAGAATCTTGTCTTCTGTGTCCTGTATGTCCATGGATGGAGCTACCGTCTCCGCGGTCACCTCACCAGCTCTCGCTGGTAGCAATCTACCGGCTGTAATTGGTTCAATATCGCCGACGACTCTGCCCATCCATTCTTGCATCCTTTGCAGCTCTTCGATTGGGTCTAACCATCTTCTGTACATTTATACCACCTCCAAGTTTGGTTGCGCGTGATCATGCTTTCTTCTTCACATAAACCTATCGTTTTTTCTTATGAAAATTTTTATTATCTTATTGAAATGTTAATTTTAAGAGATGGATACTGCTCATCGTTCCATGGCTAATGCGATGTGCCGGGGTCGCCACATGGACGTCAGGATTCCTATGCCACTTGATCTGGTGGCAACGCTTACGATATTCCTTCATATCGGCGAAGGGGTCTTGCCACATCAGGATACCTGGTAGTTTTATGGGTAGTGACCTACTTAACAGTAGATAATAAATAGTTGAACGACGTATACGGACATGGTGAACACCATTGTCCCGTCCAAGAACTCCGAATAATGCCGTATGTCCAAATCCGGACTGCGAGTACCACCTGTTGGTAGAAGGCAAAAACATCCGAAAACAAGGCAAGAACTCTGCAGGGCACCAGCGATACCAGTGTATGCATTGCAAAGCGTTCTTTGTCGAGACCGCCAATACGCCGATGTACCGCAGGCACATTTCAGAAGAAGAGTTGATACTCATCGGCAAACTACTGGTTGAGAAGGTAGGAAACCGAGCTATGTCCCGTATAACCGGATTAACCCCCGTAACGATTTCAAGAGTTATAGATGCCATCGCACTTCATGCAACTGAGTTCAATGCATTGATGGCAGGTAAAGCAGGGGTGGGTCCGGTTGAACTTGATGAGATGTGGACATTCGTTAAAAAAA
>JAYEGZ010000042.1:9945-16970 GCA_034659315.1 Methanobacteriota archaeon | reverse complement strand
CCAATTCGAGGTTCGGTAACATGGGGACAAACATAGGAGGTCTAACATAAATGAAAACCAATATATCTTTAGTGTACATAGTGATTCTGATGGCGATGGTTGTGCCTGCGTCAGCGGCTCCGGATCTGAGCGTGGAGAGCGTAACTCTGGACTGCGGGTATCTCTTCGGCAACGAGAGCAATGGAATATCTGCAAAAATCACGACCAACGACACTGGTTGTGGATCGTTCAATGTCAGTTTCGTACTCAGTGACGGATTCAGTATAATTGAGTCGGTTGATGCACTGGCTTCTGGAAATAACACCACAGTGAATATCATCGACCCGACCATCAGAAATGCTGGTGCTGAGGTGACAATAACAGTGACAGCTGACTGTTATGGCGAAATTGCCGAGGGTAATGAGTCGAACAATGCAACAACGCTGAATGCAATCGTTGTGAACAACGGCTACAAAGGCAAGACCTACACCGGCGGCGAGAATATAACGACGTGGAAGACGTTTGATTTAAACGGCGACCTGATCTATTCAGCCGGCGACAGTTACTATCTCAGCGCGTACACGAACAAGCACTGGACAGAGTACTTATCCAACTGGACTGCGAGTGATCTACCAGTTCCGGCTGCTGCAACCGTTGTAGGGGTAAGGTTACATATACTATATACATGGGCTAAGGCGGGCGTGATGCCTGATGAGGTCAGCCTGGACTTCAACGGAATCGTTCAAACGCGGGATGCACATTACTGTGATGAGAAGATGTATGGTACCAGTTACCCATACGGAATGCTTGCATACAATGTAACAGACGACTTCAATACAGACGGCAACAGCGCAAATCTCACCAACTCACATTCTGGCGGCGGCAATGTCTCGATGCGGGGTATGATGCTGGTGGTGACTTATGAAGATGCAAGCGAACCACGGCGGCAGATATTTGCCAATGAGGGATTTGACCTGCTCTATGGTGGTTCGGGACAATGTACAACACCAGAGGAAGCGACCGCTTGGGCGCCGATTACCGGACTTACGATCGATCTGTCAACTGCAAGTGCCAGACTGATAACTTATGCTCCCGGCGCCGGTCGCCCGGATGAAGGAGAACTGATCTTCAATGGACAGGTCTGGACTGATGAGTGGAACGACAATGGCATCCATCAGATCGGGATCAGTGATCGAGTTGTAACCGCTCATCTGAAATCAACCGGCAATGTTGTGGGATTCCAGAGCAGCGGCGACTACATGGAAGCAAGCAACGCATATCTCGTGGTCAACTACGTGCCAGGTGATGTGACCGGCGATGGCGTAGTTAACATAGGCGATGCGACACTCCTCTTCAACTGGGTCTCGTTCCCGAACGAGCGAGAAGGGATATACGCACTCGATAAGCCAGGGAATGCGGATGTGACCGGCAACGGCGCGGTTAACATAGGCGATGCGACACTCCTCTTCAACTGGGTCTCTTTCCCGGACGAGCAGGGGACCACATACGTTCTGAAGTGATGTGAAAGGCGGAAAGCCGGGATTTTTGAGTCTGTCGATTCGGAAATCCGGAGGGGATGGGCATGATTGGTCAGTTTTAGTATCATGCCCGATAATACCCATCTTACGGAGTGTAATTTCATGAACCGGCATAGCAGAAGAACCAGAATTCCGTATCGATCTTCGAGAAACATCGGGGCACCTGCCCGTATACTTAACCACCACAATCCGGGCGCATCAGCGATTCAGATTCCGGTTGGCAGTCCCGGTGGCACGGGTGCCGTGGGGATGGTGGCATGAGTGCCCGCATGACATTAATACTAACTTTCATCGCAATCACCGTGTGCGTGACCTGTGCGATTGCAGAAACAAACACGGTCACTATCGAGGACGTGACACTGCAACCCGGTGCTACACGGGAGGTTCCGATACGACTTCTGGGCTCAACCGGCGTGGGTGGAGTTGCGATGACGCTCACATTTTCGCCGTCGATAGTTAATGTGACAAGTGTAGTTGCAGGCGATTTCAACGGCATGTTCACTCCCGATGACTCAGGCTTGAACAATGGCGTCCTGAAAGTCATGTCTATGAAATCCGGACAGGACCTGACCGGCGACCTGATCATCGCCACAATCACGCTTGGTGCGGTCGGGGCTGGCGGATCGTGTGAACTGGGGCTACATGCTGACCTGACCGACCAGAGTGGGCATGCCGTGACATCGAGTGTGGATGGTGGCACGCTCACAGTTGGCTCCGATGTTGCGACCACTGACGATGTGGCCAATGAGATTACATTCGAAGGGGGCGGCAATCTGGCAGTGTCAACCCCGACCGCCGCACCAACATCGACATCAACATCGCCATTGACATCAACACCATCACCAACCGTAACCTCGAGCGCAACAACAACCACAACCGCAGCAAATACTGCTGCACCAGCGGCAGCAACCAACGGGGCAGCAACCACACCAACGACTGCGCCAGTGGCAGGCGGCGATGAAACGATGCCTGATGCGCCGGCGAAGAATGGACTGCCCGGCTTTGGGGGCACAATCACAATTGTGGGGTTGCTTGCAATCGGCTATGTGGCGATGCGGCGGAAGCGATAGCGGACACGACACAACACCTGATTGAAGGGAGAACCCCATCCCACACCCATTCTTTTCTTGCCCATGAGGCTGATTGACACAATCGAACCATCCGACAAAAACACCTGGGAACTTTCTGGATAGTACCCCCGTGTTCCAGCCACCCTTTTCCCAAGAAACCTGCCTGCGACACCTGGGCACAGAACACGTTTAAGCTATGTGATCATAGATACATCATAACCAAAGGACGGAGGTACCATATTGAAAATTCTTGTAAGTGATCCGCTTGCGGAAGATGGTTTGCAGATTCTCAGATCCGAGCATGAGGTTGACGTACGCACAGGTCTTGCGCCGCAGGAACTGGCAGGCATCATATCTGAGTACGACGCTCTTGTGATCAGAAGCGGAACGAAAGTGACAGAGGAGATCATCGAGGCGGCAGACCGCCTCAAGATCATCGGCAGGGCTGGAGTCGGCGTGGATAACATCGATATAGCCGCAGCAACAAAAAAAGGCATCATCGTTGCGAACACGCCGGAAGGAAACACGATTTCAGCGGCGGAACACACGATTGCGATGATGTTTGCAATGACGCGGAATATCCCACAGGCAAACGCCTCGATGAAAGCAAACGAGTGGAACCGCAAGCAATTCATGGGCAGCGAGATCAGGGAGAAGGTTCTTGGCGTTGTCGGGCTTGGCAGGGTCGGCATCGAGGTTGCAAAACGTGTGCATGGAATGGAGATGAAGATCATCGCTTATGATCCGTTTATACCAGCAGAGCGTGCAAAGGAACTTGGAATCGAACTGACCGACCTTGACATGGTGTTAAAGCAGGCTGACTACATCACGGTGCATACGCCACTTACCAGCGAGACAAGGGACCTGATCGACGATGCCAAGTTCGAGATCATGAAGCCGGGTGTCCGGATCGTTAACTGCGCACGGGGCGGGATCATCAACGAAGATGCGCTTGCACGTGCGGTAAGCGGTGGAAAAGTCGCTGGCGCAGCGCTTGACGTCTTTGTGAACGAACCACCAACAGGAAGCCCGCTACTCGAACTGGATCATGTGATCGTCACTCCGCACCTTGGGGCGTCCACCGCTGAGGCGCAGGTTGCAGTGGCAGTCGATGTTGCAAAGCAGATCCTTGCCGCCCTTCGCGGCGAGTCTGTCAAGAGTGCGATCAACCTGCCGTCCATAAGACCCGATGTCATGTCATTGGTGTCGCCATACATCAATATCGCCGAGACGCTCGGGGGAATATGCACCCAACTGGCTGGCAGCTTTGATGCAATCGAGATCGGATACGCGGGCGAGATATTTGACGATGTGCGAATGATCACGCTTGCCGCACTAAAAGGCGTGCTCGCACCGTCGATGGGTCCAACTGTCAACTATGTGAATGCGCCTGAGATTGCAAAGGGGCGAAAGATCAAGATCAAGGAGAGCAAATCTGCTGAAGCCGAGGAAACGCCATCGATAACGATCAGTCTCGCTGGACGCGGGGGGACGAGATCTGTGACCGGCACACTCACAGGGGATCACATAAGGATTCTTGAGGTTGATGGTTGCCGTGTCGATATTACGCCGTCGAAATACCTGATCGTATCGAGGCACCGGAACCAGCCAAATATCATTGGTCCGTGCTGCATGATTCTTGGCAGGGAACAGATCAACATATCAGGGATGCAGGTCAGCGAAGCCGGGGCAGACAACACCTCAATCATGATCCTAAATGTCGACTCAGAGGTCTCTGACGATCTACTTGGTGAGATCCGGGCTGTTGACGGGGTCTTTGATGCCGGATTGATCCGATTGTGATCCAATTGCGATTGTGGTTGAGATAACGAATTTGAACCGGGTACAAGTGCGAACATAACCATGGACATGAGAAAACGCGTGTATTATCGCTTTCCACAGCGTGGGCTACATTTCGAGCAGAAATACCGGTATTATGAGGATCTCCCGTATCTGGTGCGGACGATGGCAGGAATGGACGGCAAATACGGGATGTTCTCGACCGAATCGCCCGACCAGAGGGGGCACATTATCCAGGCAAAGCGCGATATCGAGGTCTACATCGTCGAGAACAACCTCGATTTCGTACGCCTGACCCTGGACACGGTGGAGGAGATTATAGAGGGAATCGAGAGTGGTGGCATGCTTGATTTCAAGATATCGTTGAAATACAGCTATCTTGACGGGAAATACAACCGGATCGCGTTTGCAGGTGACGACTACCTGGCGCGGGTGCAGCTGGACGGTGATCTGATCACGCTCAAGATTCATCTCGATGCAGGCAACGGGAGGACCGAGTGCGGACGCGTGGCAGACACGATTGTAGAGGAACTGCGACGGGGGGAGATGTGACGCTTAAACAGGTCGTTACCTACGTATTCAGAAGGAAAGGTGGGGTGATACCGATCAGCGAGTTTGTGTTTGCACTCTCGCTCGACCTGAAATGGTTTTCACCTGATCAGGCAGAATCGGTACTGAAGAGTGCGGAGAAGAACGAACTCGTAAAGATCACTGAGGATCTGGTAGAACCGCTCTTTGATCCGGGCTCCGTAGAAGTTCCAATCGATTTCCGACCCGACCAGAGTATACTCAAAGAGAAACCCCTAACAATCTTTGATCAAGTGGTCGAACGTCTCTCTTCGGTCAAGAGCAAGCCGGAGATCATACGCATGATCCGTGAAGAGCAGGATATTTTGCGCATCATTGATCCGGACGCTGTCGCACTGCTAATCGCAAGAAAATTCAGTATCGACGTTGCTGACTTGATCGATGTCGCATACCGGCATCTAATACGCTGAAACAGTTCGTTTATTTCGGTATTTTCATGATTCCGGTCTATTTACATCATCGTTTAAGATGAAACCTTGATTCTTCGAACCTTCTCAATACTAAGGGGTAGGAACCACGAGATTACATAGATTTCCACAAGATTTCTGTTAATCCCGTGGTTTTATACGTGCTCTTTCATGAGTATCGTTTGGGCGGACTCTCCTGCAAGTTGCGTCACGCTCGATTCACCGGTTTCGGGTGGCAAGGACGCGCCCACAAACTACCGCTACAGTAAGCACCTTTAAGGATAAAGACACTTGAGTATACTTCACCAATAATCGATTGATGCTTAAGATCAAGGATGTTGATAAAACATGGGAACACCAAAGAAAAAGAAACGCGCAAAAATGAGAAAGCACAAACTTAAGAAACTCAGAAAGAGCATGCGCCACAAGCGATAGCACCACCATATATATTTTCATATATGAATGTGAACTCCTTCTCGGATGCCACTATAGGGCAATCGGCAAGTGTCCTTGTAAAAGCGCAGGACCAGACTGATCAGCGATATGGTGGCATACCGGAAGATCGAACGATCGAGGAGCTGTTCAACCGGGGCGGAATCAACCTCGATAAATCGTACGGTCCGACTAGCCATGAGGTGGCTTCATGGGTCAAAATGATACTAAATATCCCCCGTGCAGGACACAGCGGGACGCTTGACCCGAAAGTCACCGGCGTGCTCCCGATCCTGCTTGGAAACGCCACAAAGGTCGTGAAAGCGCTGCTTCTTGCTCCAAAGGAGTATGTGTGCCTCATGCACCTGCACCACCCGGTTCCCGAGGACCGGATCAGGGAGGTGTGCGCAGAGTTCACAGGACGCATCTACCAGCGCCCGCCAGTCAAGTCGGCGGTCAAACGGAATCTTAGGGTGCGAACCGTTTATTATCTCCGAATCGAAGAGATTGTTGGTGAAGATGTGCTCTTCACAGTCGGCTGCGAGGCTGGCACCTACATCCGCAAACTGTGTCACGACATCGGCATCGCTCTTGGTGTCGGTGCACATGAGGCAGAACTGCGTAGAACAAAAGCAGGCCCGTTTGATGAAAGCAATCTGGTCTCGCTGCATGACCTCCGTGATGCTTATGTCACCTGGAAGGAAAGTGGAGATGAAACCGCGATACGAAGCATGATATTTCCGGTTGAACGAGCGCTCATACATCTGCCGCAGGTCACGATCCGCGACCGCGCGGTGGATGCGATATGCCATGGTGCGTCGCTTGCCGTGCCCGGGCTGCTGACGCTGTCAAAAGGCATCGGAAGCGACGATATGGTCGCGGTGTACACCCAGCAGGGCGAGGTGGTCTCGCTCGGCATCGCACGCATGTCTGATAAAGAGATGCTTCGTGCGAAGACCGGCATTGCGGTGCAGACATCAAGAGTGATCATGAAAACGGGCACATATCCGAAAGGATGGATCACAAAGCCGAGGTAGTCTAGCGGTAAGGCGCACGCCTGGAACGATAGAATTTCCTTGAAAGCGTGTGGGTAATAACGCCCTCGTGAGTTCGAATCTCACCCTCGGCGTCGTTCGCGGTCAGATTCCGCGTGAGGTCATGCAAACGGGCAGTTTGCTTGAATTGGAGATGTATTGCTCCAGCCTTCTCCC
>JAYEGZ010000042.1:0-9845 GCA_034659315.1 Methanobacteriota archaeon | reverse complement strand
GTGTGACGCAACTCAACTCAAAGCACCATCATCCTTTCGGGTGGACTTACTCACTAACGTATGTTGTGCTATGGGGGCTATATATTACTTTTGGTTGGGCGGGATTGTCAACAATGATACATGGTGTAAGTGTGCCTGCCCCTATCCACCCCGACTCCCTCCTCCCCCCGTATCACCTCAACCGTGATACGTGGTCTGTACAGGCTCTGCCTTCTTCTGCTGCTGGAAATTGATGTTTGGCAGCGGCATTGCAGGCGGAAGCCCGAGTGTCGAAGAGATCGTGACTGCAAGCGGCGCAAGGTTGCTAACCATCGTGTTTGCGATCTGGTTCTGGACGTCGGGTGGGGCTTTTCCTCCATCCCACTCGCTCTTGATCCGGGTTAGATTCTCCTCATCCGAATAATAGTCTGAATATCCCTCGAACCGGATGTGTCCCACATTTGGACTTAGATAGTTGATTGAGAACGCATATTCGATCCTCAAAACCGTCTTCTCGCCAAACGGAGTCTGTTTCGGCAGAATTGTGGTATTCTTCAGACTGATGTCATAGTTGATGTTGATACTCTTTTGCTTCTTGACCTCTTCAGGGGTCACGTATGTCTTGGATTCGATCTGTGTCACTTTGAAATTTACGATCATGCGCCAGCTCCATTAACTGTCTTTGTATTTCTGTTCATTGCCACCATTCCTGTCCGGACGAGTTCTCTGATCCCAAATCGCTCCAACATCTCTCTGATTGCCCTTGCCTTTCCCCGGTCACCCGTAACCTCAATGATCAGGGTTTCTGTACCGACGTCGATGATCTTTGCACGGAATATATCTACGATCTGCATGATCTCAGATCTCGTGGTCGCATCGGCAGAGACCTTGATCAAGACCAGTTCACGTTCAACCGATTCTGATGATGGGAGATCGCATACCGAAATCACATCGATCAGCTTGCCGAGCTGGCTTGTCACCTGTGCAAGCACCCGGTCATCGCCCTTGACAACGATCGTCATCCGCGATATCTCCGGATCCTCAGTCATGCCGACCGCAAGACTCTCGATGTTAAACCCGCGTCTGCTGAACAGACCCGAGACACGTGCGAGCACGCCGGGTTTATTGTCTACTAGTACTGCAAGCGTATGTCTCATCCGGTCACCTCCTGTTCAAGAATCTCGTTGATCGCAGCGCCAGCCGGAACCATCGGGAAGACGTTCTCGGTGGGATCAACCACGAAATCGATGATCGTTGCCCGATCTGCAGCAAGCGCTTCTGATATCGCAGAAGGTACTTCTGACGGCTTTTCTGCACGGATGCCGATCGCACCATACGCCTCTGCCAGTTTCACGAAGTCCACGCTTCCCGTCAGTTCGGTGTGCGAGTATCTCCGGTCAAAGAAGAGTTCCTGCCACTGCCGCACCATCCCAAGATAGCCGTTGTTGAGGATCGCCACGATCACGCGGATATCGTTCTTGACGACAGTTGCAAGCTCCTGTGAGTTCATCTGGAATGAGCCGTCGCCAGCGATATCGATGACGGTCCGGTCCGGACATGCGACCTTTGCACCCATTGCGGCAGGGAATCCGTAACCCATTGTGCCAAGCCCGCCTGACGTGATGAACGTGCGCGGATGTTCGTACTGGAAGTACTGGGCTGCCCACATCTGGTTCTGTCCGACCTCGGTCACGATGATCGCATCGGGACATGCTTTGTGGATCTCCTTTATCACGTACTGTGGCTTGATCACCGTATCGCTCGGAGTGTACTGCAGCGGATATTCCTTCTTCCATGCATCGACCTTCCCGAGCCATGCCCCCGACCCGGATTTGCCCTGTTTCTCGCGCAGATGCGAGAGCAGCAACTGTAGCACCGGTTTGGCATCACCGATGACCGGTAGATCAACCCTCACGTTCTTTCCGATCTCTGCCGGGTCGATATCGATGTGGATGACCTTTGCATGGGCTGCAAACGCATCGATCTTCCCGGTCACACGGTCATCGAACCTCGCGCCGATTGCGATCAAGAGATCTGACTCCTGCACTGCATAGTTGGCATATCTGGTGCCGTGCATGCCAAGCATCCCGAGCGAGAGCGGATGTGTCTCAGGAAATGCTCCGATGCCAAGCAGTGTCGTTGTCACGGGCGCGTTGATGGTTTCTGCAAGTTTCAGCAGTTCTGATGACGTATTTGAGATGATGACGCCGCCGCCTGCATAGATGATCGGTCGCTGTGCCTGAATGATCATGGACGTGGCGCGTCTCACTGCGTCCTTATCGACCTTAGTATCAGGATGGTAACCGCGTAGATGCACGGTTTCAGGATATTTGAATTCAAGCTCATCAGTCGTGATGTCTTTTGGCAGATCGATCAGGACAGGACCCGGCCTTCCGGTGGACGCAATGAAGAACGCCTCTTTGACGATTCTCGGAAGGTCGTTTACGTCTTTTATGAGATAATTGTGTTTTGTGATCGGAAGCGTGATTCCGGTGATGTCAGCCTCTTGAAAGGCGTCATTCCCGATGAATGGTGTCGGAACCTGCCCTGTGATTGCGACGATCGGAACTGAGTCCATGTAAGCATTTGCGATGCCTGTAACAAGGTTTGTGGCTCCCGGACCTGATGTTGCGAGGCATACCCCGACCTTGCCGGTTGCTCGTGCGTATCCGTCCGCCGCATGTGCTGCACCCTGCTCGTGCCGCACCAGAATGTGCCTGATATCGGCATCATACAGTTCGTCGTAGAGCGGCAGCAATACTCCACCAGGGTACCCGAAGATCGTGTCGACCCCTTCGTTATGCAGGCACTCGATCAATGCCTTTGCGCCAGAGATAGTTGCATCTGTCACGGTTCTTTCCTCCTTTTCAATTGAAATACTGTTTTTAACGAGATAAAGTATGCGGTCTGGTGCTCTGAGGGTGCCGAATATGCGTACTTATCATATATAAAACAGTAGTGATGGTTTAGTGATATCTGAGACTTTTTGTTATTTTCTGGTTACACCGGATTGTCTTATGTAAGCACAACTACCAAAATGGGTCACCATCTATCTGAAAAGTCATATACACAGTTAATCTGCGTAATATGTGTTAATCTGTGGCAAATAAAACTTTTAGCCATAGATCAACACGGATTACATGGATTTCACGGATTTCGCCAATCCAATCGTACCACTGTTTGCAGGATTGGTATCATGTTTTTCAACCGACCAGAAGAAATTAGGAAGTCGCACAAATCGCGTTTATCAGCGGTTCATTACATTATTAACTGACTGGAATAACTCTGCAAAACCGATATCGGGCGGCTGAATAGATAGTTAATCTGGTAAAGCATGGGTTCACGTTCACGGAAGCTACCGGAGAGCCACAGCGGAATGCTTGCCTCATCGGCAGATGCCACAACCGATATCGTTGACCGCCTTCTGGTTCGCGGTTTTCCAGGGTCGCCCCGGACAGAGGGGGTTTGGATACGGCTCCTGCGGACACCAATACTTATATACCTCAACCATCACATTAGTTGTATAGTGGGAGTGTGGCAGGATGCTTGTTATAATAGTATAATCTTCCACCGCAACCGAATACGGGGGTTAAACCAGTGGATACAAAACAGCAGGATAAAGATCGAACCGTTGATGATAATATACGGAGAGTCAGCCATGTTGGGCGATTCTGTAGCAGGATAACCAACGCAACACATAGTGGGAATACAACATGAACATACTTAACAATATGTCAGTCAACAAGAAATTGATGGCTGGCTTTGCGCTCGTGCTGCTTCTGACAGCCGGGCTGGGAGTCACTGCGTATTCGCAGGTAACGACCATGAACAACGCTGTCGTGGTGCTTGAACACGCCGAGGAGGTCAACACCCTGCTCGGCGAAGTAAGGCAGCAGGAGAAGAACTACCAGCTCAGGGAGGATCAATCATCGATTGATGAGAATGCAGAGCTGATCGCCGAGATAGAGCATAATCTCGCCGCGATACTACCGCTTGCAACAAGTGAGGAGAAAACAATCATCGCAGATGGCGAGACAAGGATTGCGACTTATGAGGCAGCGTTCGCTGAACTCGTGAAAGAGACTCGGGAGATGCGTGCGGTTGAGGGGGCGTGTGTAGCCGATGCACAGGTTATTGAAAATGGAATCAATGGTGTAACATATCTCGATGATGCAACAATACATGCACTGATGCTTGATCTCATGGTGATGAGGCGTGAGGAGAAGAACTTCATCATGCGCGGCGATGAAAAGTCTGTCAACGATATGGGGGCTGCTATAAGCACACTCAAGGCAGCCATCGATTCTTCCGAACTCACTGCATCTGACAAGAGTGCGATCAAGGCGGAGGTTGGCGCGTATCAAGCGACCTTTGCAGAACTTGTGAAGATCGAAGATCATGTCCATGCGTACGTTGCAACGACCGGTCCGCTTGTGACCGATGGAAGGGCTGTGAAAGCGCGTGCGGAAGAGCTTGCAGAGAGCGCAATTGCGCGTGCGGATGCCGCAGCAGCAAGCGCGAAGTCTGCGGTTGTTGCGTTCGTTGTGATTGCAATCATTCTTGGGATACTGATCGCAACTGTAATCTCAAAGTCGATCACAAATCCGCTAAACGAGGTCATGATCGGCGCAAACAAGATCAAGGATGGCGACTTTGGATATGATATCAAGGTTGATTCGAAGGATGAACTCGGAGATCTTGCACGCACGTTTGGCGAGATGAAAGGGAATATACAATCGATTGTTGGTGAAACTGAACGAATTTCGAGAGAAGCCGCCGGAGGCAATCTGGCCGCGAAGCCAGAGATCGAACTTAAGGGCGACTACGCAAGACTTGGAGATGCCGTTGACGGTCTGGTTGGCGTGCTATCCAACGCGATCACCGACTCAAGAAATGTCGGCGAGAAAGTGCTTGCAACAGCGCAGGGACTCTCATCAGCCGCAGAGGAGATGAACGCGGGTATGGAACAGCTTGCATCCTCATCCCAGCAGGTTGCCGAGGGTTCGCAGAAACTGGCAGAACTTGCACAGACCACGGCGCGGGATGTCGAGGAAGTAGCATCACAGATTGAACAGACGTCCGCAAATGCAAGTAGGTCAGCCGAAAAGGGGCAGAGCGCGGTCGAAGAAACGCACGAGGTCCAGAAAGCTGCTCAGAAGACGCTCGACGGTCTTGCGCAGATCCAGGAAGGTGTCGCGAAGACCTCAGAGACCGTTTCTGATATGAACACCGCGATTGAGAAAGTCGGTGAGATGGGAGAGGTCATCACTGATGTGGCAGGGCAGACCAATATGCTTGGACTTAACGCTGCAATCGAAGCAGCCCGTGCTGGCGAGGCAGGCAGAGGCTTTGCGGTTGTTGCGGACGCTGTCAAGAACCTTGCAGAGAAGGTCAAGGAAGCAGCAGGCGAATCCGGACTGGCGATTGAGCACATACAGGAATCCGGCGAAAATGCGATCGGTGCGACTGGCACGGCGGTAGAGGAGGCAACGCAGGGCGGAGAACTGCTACACGTTGCACTGGACGGAATCACTAATGTGGTAGGGTCGATCGATGAGGTTAACGTGATGGTGCAGGAGATCGATTCCGGCGCCAAGAACGCAGCCGGGGTCGTGAAGAGTGTTGTGGCAGGAATGGACGAGGTTGCAAGCATATCTGAAGAGAGTGCGTCAGCCGCAGAGGAGAGTTCAGCAGCGGTGCAGCAGCAGACATCTGCGATCGAGGAACTGACATCAGAGACACAGGTGCTCACTGATGTGGCGCAGGATATGATGAACGAACTTGGCAGGTTCACGGTGCGAGAGTAAGGAACGGAGGTAAAAGACATGGTTGAAGCAGACGCATCGTCGGATGAAGCGATACTTGTCATATTCACGCTTGCCGACGGGCTATATGGCGTCAATGTCGATCAGGTGCGTGAGATCACGAGTATGCGCGATACCACGCCGGTGCCAAACGCGCCGTACTTTGTGAACGGCGTCACTAATCTCAGGGGTCAGGTAACAACGGTTACCGACCTCCGGAGAAGGTTCGGATTGGAAGAGTCGGACCGGAACGACAACACCCGGATCATTATCGTCGAGCCAGATGGCGTCCCGATCGGTATGGTTGTGGACTCGGTGAGTGAAGTGCTGCGGATGCCGGCAAAGGATATCGAGCCAGTGCCTGAGCTTGTGACTGATTCAGGCGGTAGCGGCATCGATGCAGAATACATCAAGGGCGTCGGTAAGCTGGATGGTGGAAACCTCCTGATCTTGCTGGATCTTGAGAAGGTGCTTGCAGCGGCGTAGCTATGAGTTGAGGTTTTTTTAGCCCGCGGATCCGGGGCAAAAGGGTCCGCGGGGATTATTCTTTTCTTTTCACAAAACAGACTCCAGAACCCAATCGCAAACAATTTCCGTTGAAGTTCCGTTAAACGGATAGTTCATAATATATTGATCTCTTGCTGGTCCTTCTTTGAACCCGCATCTTCATGTCGATCCATGATCATAGGTCGTTTCTCGCGGTTCTATATGTCCGAAAATAATCGGCTTTTTGATATCGCACGTTGCGGTGAATAAATCGCGATCCTAAGCACTTAGCGATTACCGAAAATAAAATAGCAAAGTTGTCTGGTGGCATTCCACACCCCTGACATTCATGCGATTCGTTTATTCGTACCATTTGTGATCCCTTCTGCCGATTTTATCACGAAATTCACGAATGGACGAATGACACGAATTTTAACAGGTTATTTTTCGGTGGCCCCTTAATTCCACACCGGCAAGATTCCTCTACGAGACGTTTCGCACTCGTGGATTGTCAAAGAGCTGTTTTTTGCCTCAGCTAAACACATACACGGAGATCAAAGAGCAATTATTGACCCCCCCGGGCACAATACGATCAGGCGCAGATATGGAAGTAACTTGACTCGCGGATGGAAACTGAGATGCAGGCTTGGAAGCCCGTGGTGCATCACATCCAAATGGCGGGATATCATAATGTCCTGGGCGACGTGGCACCACACGGGCACAGGTAGGGGTATGCGAATTTTGCCCCAAAACCGAGAAACGCCAAAAGAACGCAGTCCCGGTTATTAACATCCATGCCAGCTACGCCGGGCGGTGTTCCAGTTCACGAAGAAAAACACCTGCGGTCATGGTGTCGCCCATGCCGACTGTGGTTATCGGGCTTTCGCAATGGAGCGATGGTGCAACGCATACAGAATAGCCGTTTAATTGTAGATGTACGCCGCCGTTGACCGGTTCTCCATGAAAATACTCCTGCACGTTTGAGCATTCGCGAACCCCCGCGTCACTTGGTTGCAAATTCATGATTGCAGCGTGTGCTGATGTGATATCGGCGTGTCCGGTCATGGCAAGCGCACCAGATGCTGACGCACCAAAGTTCAGCGCATCAATCTCGGATCGCGTATCTATATATGCCGGATCAAAGACGCTTACAATAAAATCTCTTGTGTGAATGCATAATCTCGATATTCCAAGCTCGGAAATCAATTTAACCGACCTTTTGATGATGTTTCTTGCTGAAGTGTCTGCATCATCCTTTATAAACTCCTCTTCGTTCATGCCGATGCTGTCCACGATCTCCGAGAGGCGAGTGATTATAAAATCGGTGATGCTGCCGTCCAGGAAGTCGCCGGATTCAAAATGTATCCGAAAATTCGGATTTATTGATTTCCAACGTTTCAAATGATCAATAATCGGCTGCAAACAGTCGATGTACGTGGATCCGTCCGGATACGTATTGCGAAGCAGATGGAAGCCTGAGATCAATGCCCCGTCCATTTCTTTGATATGCGCAAGAGAATACTCCCTGAACGCATCATCCATGTACAGAGAGATGTTTTTTGGATCGTACGTCGCTATGATGCGGTTGTTGTTCGGCACGCTGATCGTTTTGCCGCAGAGTGTGACCTTATCCCCTTTCTTGAAGTCAAAGACGTAGTGCAGGGCATCCTCCTCGCAGCCAACAGTGTCCCCTGGCTTTAGCAGGGAAATATCCCCGTCTTTGTAAACCGGGATTCGTATCATCTCTCCTGAGAATAGATCAACCTGTTTTCTCGACGGGCACGCAACATTCGGGATCACCAGCGATGCTCCGAGATTGGACAGGACGTCCGCGGCGATACCGGCGTTTCCGCCCAGACGCAGCACCGGTTCGTCTGTTAGCAGGGTCCGAATCGCAGACTCCGGGATGGCATCAGGCGTCTCGACCAGAAACTCGCCCCCTGTTCCTTTCTCCATGTGTATCAGAAGAAGAGCAAGAAGATCGCTGGTGATGTTGATCCGGTTCGGTGGATTTTCAACCAGATGCTTAATTTCAGTACCAAGATCATTTTTCTCAATATACTCGGTGATCTTAGCACCGCCAACTGCGCATACCGAGTCTATATTGACGTTGTAGCAGCAAATCACATTCATAAAGATCCTCCTGCATTGCCACCATCATTGTCATAATTATCGCCACCCAGATATACTGTGCAGCCTGCGCCCTGCCCGATCCCTTCGTCGATGCGCACATCCAGTCTGCTGACACGGTGGTCGCCAGTCTCGATCATGCGGGCAAGTTCGCCTGCAACATACACGCACAAGCTCTCGGCACTCGTTGAATCGATAGGAATAAAGGCAATATCCTCTATCGGTAGCTGGTATGTCTTTTCACCAATAACTATGACTACATTATCGTTATTCTTAGTGATATGGAGGCGAGGGTCCTTTTCTGCTACAATGACGTGGTGATCGAACTTGCTGCATATCTGCGCAACCATCTCCTTCAACAGTTCAAAATCGATGATAAACTCTCCGGTGCGCATCCCGTGTGCTCGCACGTTCACTGCGTATGTATGTCCGTGCAGCCTCCCGCACTTCGGATGATTGGGTATAAGGTGACATGCAGAAAATCTGAGTTTCGCCATCCAGCCGTCAAGTTCAATCCACAAGACACCACCTCCCTGATATGTGTGACATTTTAACGCCTGCGTCAAGCCAGAATCTTCTTAATCTTTTCGGCGGCTTTATCAAGTTCCACAAGAACAAGTCCGAGACCCGCGTCAGGTGGTGTAAGCGCCACGACCAGTGACTTTGATCCGGCTCCGACCGCAATCAGCTTTCCATCGTTTGATTCAACGATCAGCCGGTCCGGCACCCCCTTTTCCAGCTCGGTGGATGCAGTTTCCGCAGCACCAAGCATCGTTGCCGACATAGCGGCGAACACCTCCGCGTCGCCGTTTGGCATGTGTGATGCCATAAGTAACCCGTCGCGGCTTGCAATCACGCTCGATTCAATCTCTCCAGTATTTATAAGGTCTAATAAAACTTTGTAAAGCATCTCAGGTATTGTCATGGTCACGCCCCCGTTAAATCAAAGCGTATACTACATTCTCCGGTTTTTCCGTAATTGTCTGCATCCTTGTGTCCGCCGATGACGTTCTGGCTGAGTATATTCTGTATCAGGCAGGTTGCAAGAATGCCGACCGGACAGACCCTTGTTGGGGGGATGCCAGTCATCTCACGCACATCCATTTCAAGATAGTGCTTGCAGTTTAGCGTTGTTAATATCAATTTATCATCTTCAATAGTCACCTGAACATCATCGGCACTAACGCCGCGTTCGAATAACAACTGCAACTTCTCGATATCGGTCAGAGTGCTCAGGTCAGTACCGGCTGCAAGATATCCGATGATACTTTCCCCGTATCTGTGAGATAAGTTCCGGATGATTGCCTTATAGCCATCTCCGAACATCATCTGAGCAGATACCATAAACCCCCTTGAGATAATCATATCCAACTCGATGAATCGATCAGTAGATTTCTGTATCTTGTC
Source organism: Methanobacteriota archaeon (assembly GCA_034659315.1). Taxonomy (GTDB): domain Archaea; phylum Halobacteriota; class Methanosarcinia; order Methanosarcinales; family Methanogasteraceae; genus Methanogaster_D. Next base: position 39 of record JAYEGZ010000042.1, on the reverse strand, counting down.
TATCGATTCCACTACCATATATGTTATTCTGGTATTTAA
>JAYEGZ010000041.1:0-17297 GCA_034659315.1 Methanobacteriota archaeon | reverse complement strand
GCGCTTGCAGTCGGTCTTATCTTCTGCAACGCCTCCTCAAAATGCCGCATCTCAACATGGTCAAAGTCCTCGCGCATCGCAAGCATACCAGCCTCCCGGCAGAGCGATTCGAGATCGGACCCCACATAGCCCTCAGACAGCTCAGCGAGTTCGCTGATATTCACATTAGAGAGTGGCATCCTTTTCGTGTGGATCTTCAGGACTTCTTCCCTGCCCGTTTTTGTCGGCACCCCTGCGTACACGAGCCGATCAAACCGTCCAGGTCGGATCAGAGCGGGATCGACGATGTCCGGGCGGTTGGTTGCAGCGACCACAACCACCTCCTGCAGCGACTGCAAGCCGTCCATTTCGGTGAGCAGCTGATTAAGTACACGATCCGTGACCTTGGAAGTGTCAGCTCCGCGTATCGGGGCGAGCGCATCGAGTTCGTCAAAGAATATGATAGTGGGTGCAACCTGCTTTGCCTTTTTAAACGTCTCTCGAATCGCTTTTTCGGATTCGCCAATCCATTTAGATAGCAACTGCGGACCGTTCACACTGATAAAATTGGCATTCGATTCGCTTGCAGCAGCCTTCGCAAGCAGCGTCTTCCCTGTGCCTGGCGGTCCGTACAGGAGAATTCCTTTTGGCGGCGTAATACCCATTTTTTCAAACCGCCCCGGCTCCTTGAGTGGCCACTCGATTATTTCCTGAAGTTCCTGCCGCGCAACGTCCAGTCCGCCGACATCATCCCATGAAACATGTGAAATCTCGACAAGAACCTCACGCATTGCAGATGGCTCGATCTCACGCAGTGCGTTATCGACGTCTTCCTTCATAACCGTCATTCCATCCAGTATCTCCTGGGGAATCTCCTCATCGTCGAGATTGATCTCAGGAAGATACCTACGTATCGCTTTCATGGCGGATTCCTTTGTCAGGGCAGAGAGGTCCGCGCCAACAAAGCCGTGCGTAGTCTCAGCAATATCATCCAGATCGATATCCTCAGTAAGCGGCATCCCGCGTACATGAATCTGTAGAATCTCAACGCGATCCTCCATGTCCGGTACGCCAATCTCAACCTCCCGGTCGAACCTGCCAGGGCGGCGGAGCGCGGGATCGATCGCATTCACACGGTTCGTTGCAGCGATCACCACCACCTGCCCCCGATCCTCGAGACCATCCATCAGTGACAGCAACTGGGCAACCACTCTCCGCTCCACCTCTCCATAAACCTCTTCTCTTTTCGGAGCGATTGAATCAATTTCATCGATGAAGATAATAGAAGGTGACTTCTCTTCCGCCTCCTCAAAAATAGTTCGCAGTCTCTCCTCGCTTTCCCCATAATACTTACCCATGATCTCAGGTCCCGCAATGTAAAGGAAATGCGCGCCTGATTCATTTGCAACAGCTTTTGCAATCAGTGTTTTTCCGGTTCCGGGTGGACCGTGCATTAATATACCTTTTGGGGGATCGACACCCAGTTTATGAAATACCTCCGGATGCCGCATGGGTAGTTCAATCATCTCGCGCACCCGTTTTACCTCCTCGTGGAGCCCGCCGATGTCCTCATAAGTGATGCCGGTCCCTTTTGCAGAATCGAAGCCCATAACCGGTTTTTCGAGCAGCACGATCGCTGTGCGCTTGTCGACCAGCACCAGACCTTCTGGCTCGGTCTCGGTCACGATCAGTGGCAGCATCTGTCCGCCAAATGGGGAGGGTGACGTCAGGATAGGAACCACGTCCCCGACTATGATCGGACGCTTGATCATCTGGTGTTTCACGATGATCTCGGCATCAGCCCCGAACTGGACCTCTGAGCCCTGCGGTGGCGCGAACACGATTTTCTCAGCCTCTTTCGCGGACGCACGCCTGATCTTCACCCGTTCTCCGATCCCGGTGCCCGCGTTCTGCCGTACGTAACTATCGACCCGTATCGTCTCCTGCCCCCAATCCTGCCTGTCGGCGCGCCAGACCTTAGCGCCCGTCATCTTCCTGCCCTCGATCTCAACGATGTCGCCTGGCGACAACTGGAGCGCTTGAAGGATGTATGGGTCAAGGCGCGCCATTCCCCTTCCTGCATCCTTCGGATACGCCTTTGCAACCGTTAGTTGAAGTTCATTCATGAATATCACCTGTACATTGTTTGCTTCTGTGTCCGCCTCTACATCCTCTGTTGTATCCAAATTTATATTTGTCAGGATTATGGATAAAGGTGATGCAAAGAATCGGTTGCCACGGTCATGTCTGTTACACCCGCAAAGGTTAGTGGCTAATCAGACCGAGTATGCGGATGATCGGAAATTGCGGTGCATCAGCGCCGTTTCGCCTGATTCACACCACCCCCTCCCTTCACGTTTGTAACCGATTCCACACCCACCTGAACCCAGGGTACCCTGCAACAGGCAGCCACGAGTAACTCTTTAATTTCATCGGGATCGGGGACAGCGCGGTATGAATAATGTGGCACCAGCGTGTTGCGGCGTATGGCAGCGCGGTCTACGGTTGAGCACGACTGGAGCGATACGCCAGCAGCAAAGCAAACATCATGGCAAAGACCCCAAATCCCGGAGACTTTTCCGCTTCGGTTTGTCCTGACGTGGCATCCGCCGGTGGTGTCGGCACGCTTCCTTTGACACGCACGCTGATAGTCTCCCATGTGTGCTGATCGACACGCGACTTATCCGCAATCTCGAACTGGTGTGTGCCGGGCGCGATATCGTCGCTTGCGCCGATTGTGATATGATATGTTACCGACTTTCCCATATCAAGTAGTCTTTCTTCATCGCCACTCACGATCGTTAGCGCATCCGGCAACGATCTGACATTTATAGACACATCTGCATACTGGTTTCCAAAGTTCCTGAGTGTCACGTCAAAGGATTCCTGCGATCCGGGTTTCATATCAATTGTCGGGGGCAGGTCTGTAAACCGGATCTTGTCTCCGGGCGTTGCCGCATAACAACTCCGTACAGATACTACTACAATGACGATCATGACGCCAATGCTGATACCAAGTAGCAATTGTTTGGTTCTGGTCATGTAACTTACCTCTTGTTTGTTGTTATGATTCTCTTATTGTTCAATGAATATATAATCAATGGCTGGGACGTTTAATTTCGTCAGGCGATCCGGAAATACCCAAAAACACATAACACCCGATGGTTCGCGCATCCGGATTTTGGGGCGTTCCTCGTGTGGCTTTCCCTATGGATGTATGCTCCGGCTGCGTGACTGCAATCACCGATACGATGCAAATCTTTTATATGACGCGACACTAAAGGCATTCAATCGGGATGCAACGCAGCATCGACATCAGTATCAGCATACCCGGGACCTTGGTGCCAAGGTGGCGGAGCGGCTACGCAATCGCCTGCAGAGCGATACCATTCCGGTTCGAATCCGGACCTTGGCTTCTTTCAAAAAACGCTATCGGGCGGCACTTTTTTATTTGCGAAATGGGGCATTTTAAAGAAATTAAGCCTACTGATAGCGGTTTTTTGTTTTTAATTTTTTACTAATTTTTTACAAAAGTTTGATCAAAAACTGGCTTCCAACCCGGAGGGCAGTTTTTACTCGATTTTTTGTGAAAAAATCGTTTTTGAAAACTAAAAACAAACATAGGGTTTAAATCTGGTAGGACTATATGTTTTATTTGGATGTTTAACAGTGCAGTTTTTAAAAAACTGGAAAAAAGAGATTTTCGCACCCTTTTAGGCATAGAAGCTGGCATGAAATCTTATCAGTGGGTTCCGCTGGATATGATACACACGTTTGCAAAATTACGTGACAAGGAAGTCTTGTATCGTATCGACAGGCTTCTTGAGTTGGGGGTCATCAAAAAAACTATTGTGCCTTATGAGGGCTGCAAGATTTATTTCAAAGGGTATGATATGCTTGCGCTCGGCATGCTGACGCGGAGGGGGCTGTCTGCGATAGGAGAGCGGATCGGCGTTGGCAAGGAATCAGTTGTATATGAAGGGATCTATAATGACGAGCCTGTGATCCTCAAGTTTCACCGCGCCGGGCAGACGAGTTTCAAACAGGTGACGCGCCAGCGCGATACCGGGACCCGAGACCACTGGATCTTTATTGCCGGACGCGCTGCATGGCGTGAGCATGAGGCGTTAGTCGCGCTGCATGGCTCTGTCGCTGCACCAAGATGCATAGACTACAACCGGCATGTGGTCGTTATGAGCGTGGCACCCGGCGTCGAACTGTCAAAGACGACGGTGGATGACCCGGGCTGGTTTCTGGACCTGATCATCGAGCAGGTCCGGAAAGCGTATGAATTCGGGTTCATTCATTCTGATTTAAGCGAGTACAACGTGTTTGTTAGCCCGGATGGTGTCGAAATCATCGATTGGCCTGGATACGTGACTACAAAGCATCCGCAGGCAGATTATCTACTTGATCGGGACGTAAAGAATATATTAACCATTTTCAACCGGAAATACGGAACTGTGAGGGATCATAAAAAAGTGGTTGAGTATGTAAAAAATGAGTGAAGTGCCCGGGACGGGTTTCGATCCCGTGACCTCCAGATGTCTCAGGTTTGGCGCGCTTGTCTTTTCCCTATGAGTCTGGCGCCCTCCCAGCTAGGCCACCCGGGCACATACAGCAGACTTCGGCGCCATGGGTATTAAAGAGTATCGGCGTGAGGGGGGTCAACCGGAGTCTGGCGTGCGCGACTGTTTGCAGAGGAATTTGAGGGATGCAATCGAAATGTTCAGCGAAATACCTCGGATTTTCAGATAGCGCCTCTTTGAGAACCACTCACACAAAACCATCTGCCACAAAATGAAATGGCAAGCACCTACCATGTACCCCTCCTCTCTCGACTTTCTTTATATTTTGCACAAACTTTATAAAGAGAAAGAACTAATGTATATTCTGGTGGATATTAATGAAAGAGTTATCAATACAGGTTATGGGTGACAGGGAGCATGAAATATCTAATCTGCTACAGAGTCTAGAACTGTCAAAGATTGTGTCTAAGACCGTTGCATGTCTCGCCAACACAGCCGAGATGACGTCCCGGGAGCTTGAGGCTGCAGCCGGTATCAGGCAACCCGAAGTTAGCGCTGCCATGCGGGTGTTGCGCGCGAAAGAATGGGTTGTTGAACGCGAGGAGAAGAAGAAGCTGGGCAAGGGAAGACCTGTCAAGGTATACCGGCTCAATATCCTGCTCCGCGACATCGTCGAAACGCTCGAAAAAGAGAAAATATCATCCGAAAAAGAGATGATGAGCGACCTCGGACGTCTGCGGGAGCTTGCATGACTTTGGGACCGTAGGGTAGCTTGGTCCATCCTGCCAGGTCGGGGATCTGGCGACCGGCGTTCAAATCGCCGCGGTCCCATTCGAGAAGGGGTTTTTGTGGATTGCAGAGGCTTGGAAACTGTGCCGGAATCTGTCACCTGCTGATTTCCTGAAATAAATCGCTTTCGCGTCTAAGTATTCGGGATCAAAGCCCACACCGATCCACCCCGGTAGCTCTTTATCCTCCGCAGAATCCGGGTCATGTAGAGCCCCCAGTAGTATCCGGTGTTCCCAGTCATCGCCGAAATCGTACGCATATTCCGCCGATTGGTTTTCCATCGAGAAGTGCCTGGCAATCATCTCGTTGTCACCCTTCCCTGGTTTTTCAAGATTCTTTAACTCCATCGGTTTTTTCACCTTTCTCGGAATTCTAACCAGTCTCCTGTAGCCATTAACCGACAGCGCATCGCCCAAAGCTCAAATGATGCCCCGGTTTTGTTAATTGAGATATCCGGAAACAATGGGTAGTTTTTCATCCTCTGGGACTATGAGCTCGGGCGCATGGACCAAAACCGCAAACGATCGCGAAAAACGGCACGTCCGCATCAGAATGCCGTGGGGATATGCGCCTCATTTCAGAAAAGATTAATATCTATGTTGCCAACTGGTATTATGATGACGAGATAGCCAAGCCCGGTATGGCGCTGGATTGCTAAACGTTCGAACTTTGGATTTTGTGCAAACATCCAGTGGTGCATCGCACCTCGGGGGTTCAAATCCCCCTCTCGTCGTGACGTTGTTCTATCGTTTCTGCGACGCGGCGGTTCATGCCACACCAAACGCATAAATAGAGTGACATACTATTTCACATCGAAAACTACAGTTCAAAAAAAGAGTTGAAATACATGGAAATTGATCTAAATAAAGCACTTCGAAAAACAATCAGATCCGGCAAAGTTCTCATCGGATCGAATACGTGTCTCGACGTTGTGAAAAATAACAATGATCTAACGGTTGTGCTTGCTGCCAACTGCCCAGCCCACATAAGATCGCAGATACACGATTCGGGCGTACCGACCATCGAGTATCCGGGAATGAGTGTGGATCTCGGAACTGCGTGCGGGAAACCGTTTACTATTGCCACAATGGCGATCATCGACCCCGGCGATTCAAACATCATGAAGGTCTTCGATCCTGAAGAAGAAGATGAATTGCAGCCCGAAGAGGTACCTGACGAACTTGAGGGATAGGCGTGGGTGAAATCAAACTCACCACCGAGGGTATCCGGTATATTGCACTCTTTGAGAGTCTTACAGGTGCTGTTGCACGCGACTGCATCGATGACGGGGACCGGATACTCTGTGTGGTACAAAATGGTGATATGGGGCTTGCAATCGGGCGTGACGGCGAACATGTCAAACGTGCCAGCAAATCCATAGGTAAACATATCGAAGTCGTTGAGTACTCTGACGACCTTGCCGCATTTATGAAGAATGTGACCCAGCCAGCAAACATGATCGGGATCGAGTCAGTTGTGCGCGGTGGCAGGCAGGTTGTGTATGTGGATGTACCCGCGGATCAGAAGGGGCTTGCAATTGGGAAGGATGGCAGAAACATCGAGAAGATGCGGCTGCTTGCACATCGGCATCATGACGTTGACGATGTGATTATCAGATAATGTTTAAGTTTAAAACCGATCAAATGGTGACTATATGAGTAAAGGAAAATACGCTGCCCGCAAACTGCGGAAGGATCGACAGAAAGCCAGATGGAGCGATCAGAATTACAGCAGCCGCACGCTCCGCTTGAATATCAAGGCAGACCCGCTCGTCGGTGCTCCGCAGGGGCGTGGAATTGTTCTGCAGAAAGTCGGTGTCGAGGCAAAACAGCCAAATTCTGCGATACGCAAGTGTGTCAGGATACAACTGGTTAAAAACGGAAAGCAGGTTACTGCGTTTTGTCCGGGCGATGGCGCTATCAATTTCATCGATGAGCATGACGAGGTGACTGTCGAGCGTATCGGTGGCCGGATGCACGGCGCCAAAGGCGACCTGCCAGGTGTCAGATTTAAAGTGACCGCGGTAAACGACGTGTCGTTGCGTGAAATGGTTATTGGACGTAGAGAGAAGCCACTCAGGTGATTTTGATGACTGAACAACTGTTATTTGATAAATGGGACATCTCAGAGGTTGAAAGCGCGGATCTGGGCACCAGGAGATATATTAACTTAAGTCCGAGAATCGTGCTACATACCGGTGGCAAACACGCTAACCAGCAGTTCAATAAATCGGACATCCCGATCGTTGAGCGGCTGATCAATCGGGTTATGCGAGAGGCAGCGAACAACGGCAAAAAACAGCTGGCTTACAGGGCTGTTAGGTCTGCATTCGAGATCATCCATGATAAAACGAAGAAGAATCCGGTTCAAATCCTTGTTGATGCCATTGGAAATGCAGGACCCCGGGAAGAGGTTGTCCGTCTTAAATACGGTGGTATTGCCGTGCCAAAGGCTGTCGACACCGCGTCTCAGCGCAGGGTGGATATCGCGCTCAAGCTGATCACAAACGGTGCACATCGGGCTGCACTCAAGAGCAGGCGATCCCTGGAGAAATGTCTTGCAGACGAAATCATGGCTGCTGCATCGTATGATGTCAGATGCCACTCGATAAATCAGAAACAGAGCATCGAACGGGTTGCAAAGTCTGCGCGATAATTAATTGGTAGGTGTTTAGCTGAGGCGAAAATACCACGGGATTGGTATGGAAATCCGTGCAATCTCGTGGTTAGCTAAACACATACATTAATTGTAATATGGTGGCCGCGGCACAGCAGCGTATGGTTGCAAATCTTGCCAATCCCGGTGCCGTATTTTATTAAAGTGGCATAAAGAGTCTGGATTAGTCAACGGTCGGCAAGTGGATCATCATGGCAACGCACTACAAATTATGGATCAACGGTGAATGGGCAGAAGCAGAGTCTGAAAGCGTATTTTCGGTGATTAATCCGGCAACGGGGTTAGAATTTGCAACGGCATCCGCTGCAAAGCGCGGTGATGCGCGAAAAGCGATCGATGCAGCACGCGATGCGTTTGATAATACGAACTGGAGCTCCAGTCCACCACTTAGAGCGAGCGTCCTCTGGAAAGCCGCGGATCTGCTCAGAAAGGACGTGGACAATCTTGCGCGCACCGAAACGCTGGACAACGGAATGCCGATTGGATGGGCGAAGCGTTTCGTCCTGGACACGGCAGACTTCTTTGATTATTTCGCAGGTCTCACGAGACCGCTTGAGGAGCAACTTGATGAACACAGCACAGTCGTCTACGAGCCGATCGGTGTTGCGGCAGGGATCGTCCCGTGGAACCTGCCGCTTAAGATGGCGTCATGGAAGGTTGCGCCAGCGCTTGCCGCAGGAGACACGGTCGTGCTCAAGCCGTCGAGCCAGACCCCGCTCACCGCGCTAAAACTCGGGGAGATATTTCATCGGGCAGGGTGTCCGGACGGCGTGATGAATGTGATCGCGGGGCGGGGAAGCGTGGTTGGAGCAGAGCTTGCAGGCAGTACAAAAGTCGACAAGGTTGCGTTTACAGGCGGAACTGATACTGGAAAAGAGGTCATGCAGCTTGCATCAGCGAACCTTAAGAAGATCACACTTGAATGCGGCGGAAAGTCTGCAAACCTCATCCTTACGGATGCAGACATTGCAAAAGCAGTGAAAGGAGCTGTCTTTGCAATCTTCTTTAACGCAGGACAGGTCTGCACAGCAGGTTCGAGGCTGCTTTTGCCAGAGAGCATCCACGACCGGTTCATGGAGCATTTAATCCGGGAAACGGGAAAGCTGCGAATCGGGGATGGACTTACCGATCCTGACATGGGACCTGTGATCAGTGCCGGGCAGCTGGAAAAAGACCTCGAACACATAGAATATGGAACCCGGGATGGTGCAAAACTTGTTTTCGGCGGAAAACGTCTTGATATGGGTGCTGGTGGCACAAGCGGAGTCGATGAGGTCGGCGGGTTCTTTGTCGAGCCGACAGTATTTGACGGCGTTGCGCCCGACATGCACATAGCGCAGGAAGAAATCTTCGGACCAGTGCTATCTGTACTCACGTACAGCGATGAGGATGATGCTATCGAGATTGCAAATAGCACAAGGTATGGGCTTGCCGGGGCGATCTGGTCTGATGACCTGCCACATGCAAAGCGGGTCGCAAGTCGCATTTCAGCAGGAACCGTGTGGATAAATACATATCACGGCGCGCCTAAACATGCGCCGTTTGGCGGGTACAAGGAGAGCGGGATCGGCAGGGAACTTGGAGTATATGGGCTTCGGGAATACCTTGAAGTGAAGCACATAATGGTCGGGTGATGGTGGATAATGCGTACTTTTTTATGCCTTGCCGCAGATACGTTATGGTAATGTGTGCAAAGATTATGGTAGTGGATGATGAACCGGATACTGTTGATCTGGTCTCACTTGTGCTTACGAATGAGGGGCACGAGATCATCCCTGCATATAATGGCAGGGCGGCACTGGACAAACTCAAGGGGGAAGAGAAGCCGGATCTGATTTTGCTAGACATTATGATGCCGGATATCGATGGATGGGGAGTATACCAGGCAATCCGTAAAAACAATGACACAAAACACATTCCAGTGATAATGCTTACCTCTAAGTCGCAGTCCATTGATAAAATGATCGGTCTTCATGTTGTTGGCGTTGACGGATACATTACCAAACCATTCGGTCGCAAAGAACTGCTAAATGGTGTGAAAAAGCATCTGAAAGGCGCAAACGAGACCAATTGAGATGAAATACCGAACCGGTTGCATCGGCAGGATATTCGTCGCACGGATAGACCATGGCGAGGATCTGCTTGTTGAACTTAAAGGGCTTGCAAAGCTGGAAGATATCAGACAAGCGTTCTTCATCCTGCTTGGCGCAGTCAAGGACATGCGTCTCGTGACAGGACCAAAAAGAGACACAGTTCCGCCGGATCCGGTCTGGTCATCAATCACGGATGTGCAGGAGATAATTGGTGTGGGAAACATTCTCCGGCAGGACGATGATCTGCCTGCAATACACCTCCATGCAGCTCTTGGGAAGGACGAAGCTACACGTGTGGGATGCCTTAGAGAGCGGGTTTCGGTGTATCTCACAGTCGAGGCATTCATCATTGAGATGACTGACATGGCTGATGCGACTGATGCTGGCACCAATGTGGTGGAGCGCATCATGGATGATGCACTTGGGATTGCCCGAATGTCGATGTAGTGGGCGTTTGCCAGAAACATTAATTAGTAGCGGCATTCAATAATAGAACAACCAATTAAAATCGGAGGTGTGGATGTATGAGGTACCTGTATCAGGATTCGGTTGAACTATCAGTGCAACGTGACTATATCAAAGATCTGGAAAAACTGCTGGGCGTGATCGGGGATTCATGCCCGAAAGAGAATGCCATTATATCTGCTAGGAAAGAGCTTGAAAACATGGACCGCGCGAGGGATCAACGGATCACCCGGTTAAAAACGTTCGAAAGCAACCTTGGTGCGCAGTTGAATACTATGATCGTAGATGACGACGCCGACATCCTGGATGCCTGCAAAGAAGCGATCACAGAGACGTGCGGGACGTGCGTGCGCCAGCAGACTAAAAAACTTGACGCACAGTTTGATTCGAGGACTAAGGATCTAAAAGAGCTGATTGAACGAGATTCAGAGAATATTCGGAAGATATTTGAGACGTTTCTTGAGTTCGGCGTGTATAATGCAACACGAAGCTATTCACTGACCTCTGACAATGGGGGCGCGTTGTGCGGTGAATTTTCGTCAGATATGGATGTGCTATCCGTTGTTTATGAACTGCGGTTCAAAGAACCCGCATACGTGAAAGAACTGCTTGGTTCGTTTTCCATACCAGTGTGGAGCACTTCCGGGCTATTCCATAAAGAAAATGTGCTGAAGATGCTTGATATGTCAAACCACCATCTTACTAGTGTTGAATGCACAAATAAAAGTATATTCGCAAGATTTGAAGATAAAAAATGTCTGGATGTTGTGCGCATTGAGATGGGGCGGGCTACCAAAGACTATTCGATATTGTATGGGTTCGACGAACCTGTTGACATAACAAAGGATAAAACGATCTCGAAAGAGATCGATGGTGCGAGTGTCATTGGGCTTATGCGTGCGGTCATCGATTATGTGGAAAATGCTGAAAACCGTACGGCATCCACACTAAAAACGATAACTTTCAATGATATGGACGTTATTGGGCAGTCCATGGCTTATGATACCTTAAAAATCATACTGGCAGAGTATGGCAGGATCGCAAGTAAATGCATCGAGCATGGCGTGGCAAAGACCGAACTCATCATAAAGGTCGAATTGGCTGACGGGACGCGGACTGAGACGTATATGCCAATCTCAACGGTTCGAGAGTGCTTTGATCAAGTCGGCGAGCGTGGCGCGGGTTTGGCAGGTGCATTTGGCTTGCCTACGCTGGAGGCTGTTCGGTAAGGGAGCCCGGGGTCCCTCAGCATAGACATATTCGTTCTCTGGCAGGTGGCTGACAAATCCCATCTGCTACACATCCACTATTTGCAACAGCTGTGCGTATTTATATTTGTAACACGGCGGGCAGCAGTGTAGCTGCCTACTGTTACTGTTTTTTTGGCAAAACTTACTGAGGCACGAACACATACGTTTCAGACGGGACGTATATGAATCTGGCTACCACACATTTTGCAGGAATTTTTGATAACAATTGGTTAGCTCCATGGCGGCTCAACCTCCCAAATGTTTAGTAATGTTGAGTAATGTTTAAGATATGATCCGATGAACGTTGGTTGGAACATATAATTGGTAAACATCATGCCCCCCACACCCCGCATGTCCACAGAGCGTATACGGATCAGTCGATGTTGCAAGGGTACCTCTCGGTTCTTTGAAGTGGTTATGGTCATTGTTATGTTGTGTGCCATGGGCATGGTCGGTGATGCGAGCGCGGATGCCGCCATATCCGTCAACACGACCGGCTGGTGGCACGAAGGCGGAGCGTTCAACCAGAGTAGCACCCCGATTCAGTCTGCGATCGATAACGCGACCAATAGCTCACACATATTTGTGTATGGCGGTAGTTACATCGAGAATGTGGTGATCGATAAGTCAATCACACTCAAAGGTGCGGGAATGGATGTGGTAGACATAATATCAGCAGACGTCGCCGGAAGAGTCTTTGATGTTGAGAGTTCGGGGGTTGGTATCAGCGGATTCACGATAAAAGGTGTCGCTGACGCCGGAACCGGGGTATATCTCTATGAAGCACATCATTGTAATATCTCATACAACAACATGACCGACAACTGGTACGGCATTGATCTCCGGGGGTCAAATTACAATAACATCAGCAACAATGCTGTGACCGACAATAGGTACGGCTCTACTGATTCCAGTGGCTATGGCATCCATCTCTACGCAGATAGCAGCTATAACACAATAACCGATAATATTGTGGAACATAATGGACATGGTATCAGTATCCGTGGCTCTGGCAGCAACAATAACACAGTGCACACCAATGTGGTGAAGGATAATCGAGAGGGCGTGTATGTATCATCGGGATATAATTTAATATATAATAATTATATCATATTCAACGAAAAATTCGATGCTGAGGATATAATGGGAGAGAATAGATGGAACATCACAAAAACTCCAGGAAGAAACATTGTCGGCAGCTCGCATCTCGGAGGGAACTACTACAGCGATTACACCGGCAGCGACGGTGATGGCGACGGTCTTGGCGATACCCCATTCAGCATCAGCGATGAAGGTACCGAAGATCACCACCCCCTCATTTCAACGATTCGGGTCTCTGAGCGGTGGAACAGCAAGACCGGGGACATTAATCTAACCGTGACCGCTGATATGGGCGAGAGCATTGATTTTCATATAAATTACACTCAGGCAGGTGATATTCTCTGGAAAGTCACCGATCAATCGGATCGGGTGAATCCATCATGTGAGGGGGCGACTCAGACATATTCGTGGAGCAACCCCGGAGTGAAGTATGTCGATTGCTGGCTCACAAATAAGGAGAACGGGACATCAAACAAGACCGAATGGGTCGTAATCATGAGTACCGATGTCAAGGGACAGGTGATGGGAGATTCCGATGCACTACTCACATCTAACATCACATACTACGACACCGACGGAGAGACCACGCTCCGAAGCGCACCATCAAACAGCACATTCAATTTCACCGCCGTTCCACTGTATGGCTATCTCGAGATCGATGCATTATTAACGAAGAATACATCCGTACGATTCTGCATAAGTGGAGCGAGCACTAGCGCAGTTATAACAATCGATGAAACAAAAGAAACCCCCGCGGGTTTCGAGTTTTCTGAAATTCCGGTCAAGTACATCAAGATAGAGCCTGCATCGCTTGCATACAACAACAGCATCATAACGATCAGGTACTCAGAGGATGAACTCAATGGTGCAAATGAAGGTGTTCTTGCAATTTACAGAATGAGTTATAATAGCTGGCAAAAACTTGACACCAGGCGAGATACTGAAAACAACCTGCTGACCGCGCCCATATCCACAATATCATCCGGGTGGTTCATGGTGGGCGCCCCCGTGGGTGTTGGGACGTGCGCACGACTGCTGATCACAACAGACAAAGCCACGTATCTGCTCGATCCGTATTACTGGGTGTACGAAGCATCTTCGGTCGATCCCGATCTATGGCCATCCGACGGTTATCCGAGAACCGTTAACGTAACAGTACTACTCATGGACAACCGAGGGTATCGGGCTGCGTCGGATGATGTGCAGTACGAGGTTAGCAATGGCACAACAGTCATAGCGGGCGGGACTGCACATGACCGGGGTGATGGGTTCTATACCGCGAGTTTTGAGATCACCGACGCCGATTCCGGTGGAATAAATTTCGATGGGAGCAACCCTGAGCATTTCACCATACGTGCGGAGGCAACTATTTCGGATGGCACCATCGATGGGTCAAAGGCATTCAGGGTCGGGAGATGGGGCTGTGACCGGTGCCATGTAGGATATGTATACGCGGATGGATGGCAAAACTCGGTCGCCATGTCCATGTATCCCTGGGCAAGGTTCCCGAATGGCGGACCCGGTGGACCGCACAACTGGGGAAATGTTATGGGCGCTAACGGGGCGGATAATACCACATTTGATCTCTCATATCTCACGAATTCGGAACTGACACACACGCCGTCAGATTATCTCAATGCATCCCCGTATCACGAAAAGACAATGCGAAAACAGGGTGGAAATCCCCAGTGTTCTCCGTGCCACCAGGGTTCAGGGAGGCTTCGTTATAACTATAGTACTCCCGGAGAGTTTTCGCCACGCGCACAAGCAAAATCCGAAGCAGTCGAATGCACATTCTGCCACGGCATGGACGGCGGTTACAATGAGACATACTGGGCAGATATCGGCGGATATACCTACGGCGAGCACGCAAAGGTCGATTCATCTCCTGGTACAGATCAGGATCCATACATTGCAAATCAGTCCTGCTCGAATGCAAGCTGCCATGGTCACATCACCAATTCAAAGCCCGGAGCGATTGATAATGCGTACCCGGCGTGCGCAGACTGCCACCCGATCTCGTTCGGATCAGAAGTCCCGCAGTGGCTGGATACTGCGACCGGCAAGTCAAAGGACGTTGGAGGGCATCCGAGTGGTGATAGCCCGGTAGTCAACTGCTCGTTCTGTCACAACACGTTTCATGCGACCGCAGATGAAAGCGACATACTCACATGTGACGACTGCCACCCGGAATCAGTTGACTATCCGATCCATCCTTACGAGGGTTATCAGGGTGAAAGCACTGCAACATGCGCGAACTGCCACTGTGATGGCGCCGATCATCTCAACATCCACGACATAGCAGCCCCGCGATGCAGTGACTGCCATTCGCCGGTCTACGATGACATCAGTGATGGTTACAACAACTATGCGATGAAGAATGACTCAGAGAACCTTGCGCCCGCAGGCTCGAACATGACCCATAAGAGGGATACTAAGGTCGCGGCATCATGGGGCAGCGATCCGCAGGGTATGAGCATGGGCGGAACCGCCAGCGGAATTCTTTATTCGAGACACGCATATCCCAACTCAAGCGGCGGATGGGATGGTGCAGCAGGACCTGCAAGAAACGGCGATCAGATATGCATAAACTGCCACTCGGATATCGTGAGAACTGCCGGGGCAGAGCATGAAGTGGACTGGGACAATTGCTACAGCAAGGCGTGCCACAATCTCTGGGCTGATGACGAGTATGGCACCCCTAACGTCCATTATCTCTCTGTTCCGTACTGCACGGACTGCCATACCCAGGCTCTGTCATACTCAGGGCATGTACTATGCGATGTGATGGAACCGCCAAAGGACTACGGACGCGCACCGTACATCGGACTCATGCTCGAGCAGAGCATACACAAGCGTCTGATCATAAATGCCACAACAGAGAAGCCAACGAATTACCTTGGATGCCTGATCTGCCACACAGGCGCAAGTTTCAGCATCGATTACGGCGACGATCACGATGGCGATGACGAGTGCGGTGACTTCGAGATCACGATTGACTATTACGACGGCGTGCACACATGGAACTCACTACCATCATGCACAAAATGCCATTCCCTGAGCGACGACACATCCCGACCGGGCCCTCCTGCGTTTGCGCACGACCTCCTGGAAGGAATCGAGTGGGGCAACAACACGCAGTGCCTTAAGTGTCATGACATCTACAATCAGACTGTGGATCGGTATCATGGGCATGATGCCAATACTGAGTCATGCACTGGCTGCCACTACAACTACACTGCGATGGACGACTACGGCACTCCTGACGTGTATGTGAACGAGACAATGTACCGGTCAAGCGTGCATGGAACTGACCCCGGCGACGATTGTGCGAAGTGTCACACCGACTACCACCCGCCACCCGAATACACATGGAAGTGGTGCGACTGCTGCCACGTTGTGCAGTCTGACCCTGTGAACGATGTTGATCGCCACAACGTAACGGCAAGTCCGACGACTCTTGATGTGACTGACTGCACAGAGTGTCACAACGAGACATCTTACGATAATTCAGTATCAAAATACGGCGGCGCATCTGCCGAGTACAACTGCAGATGGTGCCACACATACCCGGATCAGGAGTACGAATAATATGCGGATGCCACCAAAAAGACTGAAGAGACCGGTCGTGTTCATGGTAGCGCTGCTTGTGATCGCAGCAACATCACTTGTAGCTTACGGCATATTCGCAGGCGGGCACAGCACATACATGAACCAGCCAGACCCGGATGACTTCTGCGACCGGTGCCACCCTGAGATTGCGACCGCACTGATGGGAGGGGAGCACGGTCATGCAAACTGCATCTGCCACGGCTACAATCCAAACTCGAGTATGGGGATGGCTGGCACTGATTTTGACATCAATATGAAGCACAATCTCTCAAAGACGATCTACTGTACGAGCTGCCATTCTGAGTACGATGATGTCACAGGCGAGATCGATATCGGGAGCGGCGCAAGCGGGATCAACCAGTCGGCGCACTACATCATCGACACATCAAAGAAGGCGATGCTGTACAATCACTCTGCACAGCAGTTCAAGTAGCCAGATCGAAGTATACGTCACGCCGGCACAAACCCGAGCTTTTTCAAATCAGTTGATACCCAATTCCCGAGTACAATAAAGATACGTGTTTAGCTGAAGCGAAAAAACCACGAGATTGCACAAGATTAACACAGAAATATTGTGGAAATTTGTGTAATCTCATGGTTAGCTAAACACATACTAATAAAGTAATCAGTCAGACCACTTCGTCTCCATCCACCGCGGAATCTGTCCTGAATCAGGAGGTCCAACCATCACTTCAAGTCCAGTGGTATCCTCCACATCACCTTGCAACCGTGCAGCAAGCCCGGGAAGGATCAAGATGCCGTGGTCAGTCTTCTCCTGCACATCAAAGTTAGCAGAATCAAAC
>JAYEGZ010000040.1:3040-4798 GCA_034659315.1 Methanobacteriota archaeon | reverse complement strand
ACATTGAAATCGAGGGCGAGGTGTTCATTCCGGTTAGCCAGTTGAATCTTGTCAGAAACGACGCAGTGTCAAGGCTTGAATCAGCCCGGATACGGCGAGTGCGGCGGGGGCACGCTACCCTCACCCCTACACCCACGCCCACTCCTACTTCTGCCTCCGCCACCATCCCTGCCCACAATCCAGAGCCGCCTACACCAATGTACAAAGCCGGGGGTGGAGGTCCGGTGAAAGCGTTGCTTGCAGTCAGCACAAATACGCTTGCAGGCGTAAAAAGTGCGATCAGTGGGGGCGCTGACGTGATCTACCTGGGCGGCGAGATGTACCGTGAAGAAGTCTGGACAGATGGCGGATTGCCCGATCTTGAGGCTGCGGTTAAGTATGCACACCGGGAAGGGCGCAGGATCTGCATAAACACGCCGCGGATAGTAAAAGACAGCGGAATGAGCAGCGTGGCAGAAGTACTCTCACAAGCGAAAACGCTTGGCTTTGATGGCGCGCTGGCATCCAACCACGGCGTATTCAGGCTCGCAAATGGGATCGGGCTTGAAGTGATCGCAGACATGCCGCTTAACACATTCAACCAGATGGCACTTGGATTCTGGGTAGAACGCGGCGCTAAAATGGCGGTGCTATCTCCAGAACTCACGCTTGCAGAGATACGGGAAATCGCGCCACACGGGGTGGTTGAGTGCATCGTACACGGGCGGCTCACGCTCATGGAGTCAGAGCACTGCGTGGTGGGCGGGATCCTGGGTGGCACGGGTGGAGGGGGCGATGGGGGCGATGGGGGCAAGTGTACTGCGCCGTGTGAGGCTGGCTGCTTCGAACTGGTGGACGAGAAAGGGTATGTGTTCCCGCTCAGGATGGATTCGGACTGCAGGACGCATCTCTTGAATTCAAAAGAACTGTGCATGATCGGTTATGTCTCTGGAATCGTTGAAGCCGGTGTTTCGAGTATTAGAATCGATGCAATAGAGATTGAGAGCGATCGCATCCAAGAGATCACGCGGTTGTACCGAAGCGCGATTGACGGGTGTTTTGCCGGGGACGGGAAAGTTTCAAAGAGGTGTCCGGATATAACAGATGGATACACAACCGGGCACTACAAAAGAGGTGTTTTATGAGTTCTATAAGTTCTGCAAGCTCTATAAGTTCCATGAAGATATTTTTAGCAGGAGCCATACGCGGCGGGCGGCATATGCAACCGGTCTACCGGCATATCTACGATTTTCTGAGAAACAGAGGCTACAATGTCCTGAGCTGGCACGTCGTTGACCCGGGTTCGGACGAAAAAGAGGCAAAAATGAGTGAGCAGGAGATTTACCGGCGTGACATCAGCCTGCTCAAAGAGAGTGGCAGTCTAATTGCAGAAGTTACGGTTCCGTCAATCGGCGTTGGATACGAGATCTGTAGGGTGCTTGAGGCGGGGCTATCAGTCCTATGCGCGCATGATACGAATGCAAACGTCTCGGCGATGCTGCTTGGAAATCCGAATCGGGCGATACGGGTTCAAGAGTACTGCGACATGAACCGCCTCGAAAAGATTCTCTCTCAAGTTTGTTGAGCCGCCTGATGGGGGCAAGGATTAACTACGGTCAGGTTTGATATAAATCTGGTAATTATGACTGGAATCCTTGAACTATCTGTTCTTGTGCTGGCGATAATCGCAGCGATAATCCTGTACAAGGTGCTGAAAACTGTTAAGCGCATGTTGATAAACACCATTGTCGGTATCGTTCTCCTGGTCGTGGCAAATCT
>JAYEGZ010000040.1:0-2940 GCA_034659315.1 Methanobacteriota archaeon | reverse complement strand
GGAATCCGGAAGATCAGACGAAAAGGTTATCGATCATTGTGACTGCTAAATACTATAATGCTTAAAATATCCGGCATTTCAAGGGCATTTGAGTCGGAGGCTGGTACGGTCGAAGCACTCCAGAACATCAACCTTGAGGTTCCTGACGGGGAATTTCTCTGTTTCATCGGTCCTTCCGGCTGCGGCAAAACAACACTGCTGCGGATCATTGCAGGGCTGGACCAGCCTACTGCGGGGGAGGTGCTGCTCGACGGCAGGGTCATACGAGCCCCGGATCCAAGGCAGGGCATGGTATTTCAGGAGTATTCGCTCTTTCCGTGGAGGACGATAATCAACAACGTCGCCTTTGGACTGGAGATCAAGGGGGTTTTAAAGGATGAACGGTACAAAATCGCACGAAACTACCTTAAACTGGTCGGATTGCACGAATTCGAGCAAAGCTACCCGTACGAGCTTTCGGGAGGGATGCGTCAGCGGGTTGCGATTGCAAGGGCGCTTGCAAACGATCCCGGGGTGCTGTTGATGGATGAACCGTTCGGCTCGGTCGATGCGCAGACGAGAAACATTTTGCAGGGCGAACTGCTCCGGATATGGGGTGAAACCCGCAAAACAATCCTATTCATCACGCACAGCATCGATGAGGCTGTATATCTCGCTGATCGGGTGGTGGTGTTATCTGCAAGACCCGGGCAGATCAGGGAAATCCTCCAGATCGATCTTGAGAGGCCCCGGGTCCGGACGAGTGTCGAGGCAAATGTGTTTCGTGAGCGACTGCTCGGGCTGCTTGGACAGGAGCGGACCCGGGGATGCGGCGAAACTGTGTGCTGGACCGGGCTTGCGGCGGGGTCTGACTGACAGATGCGTGCCGTGTGAGGCACTGCCTGATCTTCTGTTTATGGGGTGAATTATCCCTGTCTTTGATTGCAAATGGCGCAATCTCTGGTTGGCTTGCAGATATCCGTTCTTTTCTGCTTTATTGGTCATTTTTATGGTTTTTTGCCAGAACTGAGCGTATCGCCACTTGCTGGTGTGGCAGGAGCTATCGGGCGCCCAGACCACAGGTCATACATGCTGCGGAAAAGATGGGGCGAAAGGACTCCATAGAGCATTGCCAGAGGCATTGGAGTGGACAATCACCCAGTTTCTGTCACGTGGCTTTGGGTTTCGCCAGCCGGATAATACAAAGTCACCGCCGCCGCACCAGATATGCGACAGCAACGAGGCATAAGATCGCGAAGAGTGCGCCGAAGCCAGGGGTCTTCTGCTCCGTCGCAGTCTCCCCTGCTACTGTATGGGCTTCTGGAGCCACCCCACTTACATAGTCTGCCCCCTCCCATACGGAAGCGCGGGTCGGAGTTGCTGCAGCTACTGGTGCCTCTGACGCACCCTCGCCTGCGCATGTTACGTTGGATGCCGCCATCTCCATTGGCTCGGCCATCGTGTCAGATTCGCTGGTTGCTTCGCTGATCTTATCGACCACTGGCACCTCCACAAATAGTGAGGTATACGGAGTTACGAATCCGAACTCCAGTGAGAGGTCGGTGATCTCTGACACAAGCGCATCGGTCTCGCCTTCGACGACCATCCGGTCCATCAGCTCCCGTATCTTCGTGTGCGCCCAGAGTTTTGGAACAAAGCTGTTCGCAGGTCGTAAAACAACGGAAAACGTCTCGTCAAAGCTGCGGCTGCCTGTGCGTGTGACTGCATCGATTGTTGAGTTGATGCTTCCGCTTCCTGTGCCAGCAGGATATCTGGCGAGTACGATTGCGTCAGAGCCTGCAAAGAGCGTGCCGTAGCCGGTGTTCACGATATCGGATGAACCGGAGTATGAGAAGCCCATATCGGTTATCACAGGTGTTGATATCGTCTCGTAGAATGTGCTCATCCCGGCTTCAGCATCTTTTTCCGGGTAGAACTGTTCTGCCACCCCGCAGTTTTCAAGGGAGAGCGCTCTTAGGAAGTCATAGTTCTCCTCATCATCGATTCCGAACGCGATTGTGAATATGGACACTTGCGCACCATTTGCAGCTTTTACGTTCTCCCGGATCACGTAAGGCGATGTCACGCCATTGGTGGGCTCGCCATCGGTGAGAAACACGACGATCGGGACCCGCTCCGAATCCGGCTCAAACATGCCGAGTGCTTGCAACAGTGCCTCGTTGATATTTGTGCCACCGTTTGCGCCAAGCGCAGCAACAAAGTTCGCTGCCTCTGCCTTTGTCTCTGTGTTTGCTTCCATGAGTGTGTCCCGGAACACCATAACACCACTATCAAAGAAGATTATGTTGAAGTGATCATCAGGCGGAAGATCAGCGATTATGCTTGTGAAGACTCGCTTCACCTGCGCGATCTTGTCACCGCTCATCGAGCCGGACTTGTCGATCACAAAGATGATCTCTTTAGCAAGGGCGGCGGTCCCGAGGTCTCCCTCTGATGGCGAGAAGATGTGCATTAGGTAACCCTGCCCGCCGGTTTCGTAGAATAGCATCTCTCCGTTCAAAGACGTGCTGTCGGTCGTGAAGACGACCCGGAGGTCTTTGTCAGGAAGTGTCTTCGCACGGTATGTGACCCGTGCTTCTGTTGCAGAGATGTATTTTGTGCTCGTCCCCTCAAATCCCGGGGTTTCCAGAGAGATGATCCGGTTCACTGATGCGACTGTGATGTTTACGGAGAGCTCCGGCACACTGTGCGCCACATCAGTCTCTCTCAGCGACAGCACGTACTCGTACTCGCCAAGCGTCTTTTTAACAGGCTGTTCGTAAGTCAGACGAACGATGATGCTCTGGTGGGGCTCAAAACTTAAGGAATAAGAGAATATGTTCTCTTTCTTCGTCTTTAAGACTCCAGCCGTTCTTCCTTCCGAGACTGCCGCCTCAAACCGCTCATCCGCATCTTCTTTCGGGAGCACGTCTGCTTCGTACTCGACACCGTCGATAAAGA
>JAYEGZ010000039.1:0-4800 GCA_034659315.1 Methanobacteriota archaeon | reverse complement strand
CCCGTAAGTTTCGCCACGGCATACGGGGACTTTGGGTCCGGCATCATATCCTCTCTCTTCGGAAGTTCAGGCATATCGCCATAAGCAGACGACGACGACGCATACATCACCTTCGCAACGCCCGCATCCTTCGCAGCAACAAGTACGTTTAGCGTCCCGCATATATTCACCTCGTTTGCCCGAACCGGGTCCTCCACGCTCATCTGGACGCTCGGAAGCGCTGCCTGATGAAAAACGTAATCGACGTCTCTGAAATTCTCCTTCAGCATGTCCAGATCTGTGATGCTGCCTCGCACAAGTTCCACATCGAGATTCTCAACATTCTCTGCCCGTCCGGTGGACAGATCATCGATTATAGCCACTTCATGGCTCTTCGCGAGTTCTTCTGCGAGATTTGAACCTATGAACCCCGCTCCGCCTGTTATCAATATGTTCATATCGTTCCACCTTCAATTGTCAACGATTTTTCAGTCCAATCTTAAATTTGAACCGTACACAGTTCAACATCCCCCTTCAGCCCATCCACTCTGCATTGTTAGGTCTACATTTTGATTTGTATCATTCAAGCCCTTCTTCTTAACGCCACCCAATCAGGCGCATCAGGTCTGCGTAAGCATGCCTTTCGTACTCGGGATGTCTGACCGCTCGATCGTCGCTGCCCTAGCAAGCGCGATCCCAAACGCCTTGAAGATCGCCTCGATCAGGTGGTGATCGTTCTCGCCCTGCGCTGAGATGTGGGCATTTATACCGGCATTGCCTGCCAGCGAGTGGAAGAGGTGCGACACCATCTGCGTTGTGAGATCGCCGACTACATCTGACGAAAAATCCACATCAAACACCAGATAGCTCCTGCCACTAAGATCAAGGACCGCGCTTGCGATCGCTTCATCCATCGGCACCCTGATGTCCGCAAATCGTGCAATCCCGGCGTGGTCGCCGAGCGACTCTGATATCGCCTGCCCGAGCACGATGCCGATATCCTCGACCAGGTGGTGGTCGCCGAGTTCGAGGTCGCCGGTCGCACTGATTGTCAGGTCGAATAACCCGTGCCTCGCAAATGAACTTAGCACATGGTCAAGGAACGCAACTCCCGTATCGATCTCTGATGTGCCGGTGCCATCAATAACAAACGTTATATCGATCCGGGTTTCCCTGGTACTTCGGTGTATGGTTGCTTTTCGCATGATTAGGGGGCTACCTGTAGAATCGTCCTGTAAGCTCTTGTATGCTGGCTCTATTTTCGCTAACCATAGTGTCCAGCTTGCGTTCCATATTCTCTTCCACGCCCTGAATGTTGATTCGCAACGATTGTTCCTTCGCATCGATCTTGGAATTAATTTCCGTGATCCGTGCATCTATGTTTATGATCATGGCGGCAAGCGACCCGACCAGCACCATCGCAGAGACGTAGATCACAGGATTGTCGTTTTCCAGCCATCTGAGCCACTCAACCGTCAGCACAAGCGCAGATATGACCATCATCGCGGAATATATCATATTCTTTGTATCCATTCCAGCACATCCTTAGTTGTTTGATATGGCATTATATGTGTATGTTTATAACTCTTTACTCCTGTAATCCGTGGTCGTTACCGCATTCTGGCAGTGCACATTACAGATTCCATGGTATGCCAGCTCACGCATCAAGAAGATTTAATACGATGGGCACATAATTAAAGATACAGGTGCAAAGATTGGGGGGCGTACATTCATTCTGGATCGAGCGTGATGTGCTGAACCAGAAACTCGGGGGTGGATTTCCCGGCGGGTCACTGGTACTGGCAGAAGGGACGAGCGGTAGTGGTAAGAGCATCACCTGCCAGCGGATCTGCTTTGGGCTGCTGGAAAACGACGTGTCAGTAACATACATATCCACCCAACTGACAATGAAGGGGTTCATCTTCCAGATGCATGCACTCGATTACTCGATTGCAAAGCATCTAACCGGCGGCAGACTGCTGTTCATTCCGGTTCTGCCGCTGACACAGGAGATAAAGCCAAGGTCCAACTTTATCCATCGGTTGATGGCGGCAAAAGCACTGTTCACTAATGATGTGGTTATCATCGATACGATTTCGTCGCTGATATCGCACAGCATAGATGCACAAAAAACGATCGATCTGGTAAATTTCTTCAAGAAGACCGTTTCTTTCGAAAAGACGATAGTCCTTGCGATAGACACGGATATGCTCGATTCCGATGTCATGAATATGTTCTCATCAGCCTCCGATATATATATAGCGCTTAAAAAAAGTCTGGAGATTGGTGATCTCAGGTACACCATCCTTGTCAACAAATTTGCCGGCTCACAAACCAAAGTTGCCCAGATTATCGGATTTTTGATCGAATACTGGTCACCCACCCACCATCTCGATGACCAGCGGCTGCGGATACGCTACTACGACATGAAGAACGAAGCATATTATAAAAGGTGACCCAATTTGGCAGAATTAAAATCATTCTATCTCGAACGTGATGAATTCAACCGTAAGCTTGGAGATGGATTTCCGCCCGGATCGCTGGTGGTGATAGAGGGTGGCAACGGTAGTGGCAAGAGCACAATCAGCCAGCGGATCTGTTATGGCATGGTGGACAACGGAACCTCAATAACCCTCGTCTCAACCCAGCAGACCACCAAAGGATTCATCAACCAGATGTATTCGCTCGATTATCCGATCGCAAACCATCTGCTCAAGGGGAAACTGCTGTTCATTCCTGTAATACCACTCGTGCAAGCAGCAAAGACCAGAAATGACTTTTTACAGCGCCTGATGGGCGCAAAGGAGCTATTCTCGAACGATGTGATCATAATCGACACGATCTCGGCGTTGATCCGGTACAGTGCAGATGCCGAAAAGACGCTTGATCTCGTCTCTTTTTTCAAGAAACTAAACGGGATCGGAAAGGTTATTATTATCACCCTTGAACCGGACCAGTTGGACGAGAACATCATGTCGGTATTGCATTCATCCAGTGATATCTACATATCGTTGAATGTCAAAGCCTCCGGAAATGAGATCAAGCGTACGATTGTTGTCAACAAGTTCACAGGCGCGAAAGGACAGGTGACTCAGATGGTTGGATTCCGGATCGAGCCAAATGTCGGACTGGTTATCGAGATATCAGCAGTTTCGTGAGGGGCGTGCGCTAAATGAATGAATTTGAGATGGCAATGCAGCGAAATCCGCATCTGAGAGAATATATCGCTAAATTTAGCAAAGAGACCAACACAACTCCCGAATTCATGACAAAACTCTCAGGAGACCTCCCCGCGTTTCCAAATATCCTCCTTCCGGTTGGTGACCCGGTTTTTATTCATTTATATGGCACCGAAAAGTCTGCCAAGGTCGATTACATCGCAATCGAGCCGGTGCTGTTGCCGTATGAGCGGGAAAAGCTTGACGAGGTGAAGGACCTGATCCTTGAGAAAGCACCGAATGAACCTGTTCCGGCATCAGAAACCGAACTTCGGGAGCAGATCTCAAAGCTCTTCGGCGAATCGGTGGTGGTCAGTTCGGGTGGATCGGGCAATGCCGGTGGGTCGGATACCCAAAAAAAAAACATTCCTGAAAAGCTTGGATTCGGGATTATCTCACATAAGGTCCAGCTCACCCCGATAGAATTCAACAAGATGGCGTATTATCTTGAACGGGACATTGTGGGGTCTGGTCCAATCGAACCGATCATCAGGGACCCGTATCTTGAGGATATTCACAGCATCGGTGTAGACAACATCTACATCATCCACAAAAAATACGACATGATCAAGACCAATCTTGGTTTCGGCGACCAGAAGCATCTTGACGACTGGATGCGGAGCATGAGCGAGCGCATCGGGAGACCTGTGAGCGAGTCCACACCAATCGCTGATGGCGCGCTGCCCGACGGCTCAAGGATCAACATCATCTACAGTGAGGACATCAGCATCGCGGGCAGCAGTTTCACGATGCGGAAGTTCAGCGAGGAGTCAGTAAGCATCATCCAGTTGATCAACTGGGGTGGCATCAACAGCGAGATGGCTGCATATCTATGGCTCTGTCTTGAGAACGGAATGAGCATATTTTTCTCAGGCGAGACTGCATCCGGGAAGACGACGATGTTAAATGCGTGTCTCGTCTTTATTCAGGAAAAATCGAAGATCTACAGCATCGAGGACACGCCAGAGGTTCTGCCGCCACACGATGTCTGGCAGCGGCTGATAACGCGTGAATCGGGACCTGTGGATTCAAGGGTCGATACATTCCTGCTCCTCAAAGCAGCACTCAGATCGAGACCGAATTACATCATCGTCGGCGAGATCCGTGGCGCAGAGGGCGCGACCGCGTTTCAGGCGATGCAGACCGGTCACCCGGTAATTGCCACGTTCCACGCGTCAGCCGTCAAGAAGATGATCCAGAGGCTTACCGGTGACCCGATCAACATTCCGGTCACGTTTATCGATAACTTGAACGTCGCAATCATTCTGCAGGCTGTTTACGTGAAAGGAAAGTTCCTGCGACGTTGTCTCTCAATCGAAGAGATCGAAGGGTACTACGAGGATGTAGGCGGCGTTGTCACGAGAGCGGTCTTCATGTGGGATCCTGAGACTGATATTCACTCGTTCAGAGGGCTTAACAACAGTTTCATCCTCGAGGACAAGATTGCAAAGATCCAAGGGTATGAGGACACGCGAAAGATCTATGACGACCTCTTCCTGCGTGCGCGGATACTCGATGAGATGCGCAACCGCGGTATCGACCAGTATGATGATGTCTATGAGATTATCAAGAACTTTACCAAGCATGGGTTGGACGGGCTGCC
>JAYEGZ010000038.1:13260-17554 GCA_034659315.1 Methanobacteriota archaeon | reverse complement strand
CAAGCGGATACACCACCGGCAACCGAATCTGGGATGCGAGCATGGACGCCACATACGCATGGACTGCCCAGAGCTTCACCGGCTTCTACTACGATCTCGACGATAACATCGACACCGAGACGCTGACCATTGAAGGCATCGGTCGGGTCATCGACGAGGGTAATATTACATACGTAACCGAAACAAGCGAGGTTGACTTCGATTACAGTGGCTGGGACCAGTACGAAGTGATTGGCTTCATGGCAGAGAAGTATTTCGCAGGATACTCTGATGACACGTCTAATCAGATAACAAGCGGTGATGATGTCAGCCTTGTTTCAAAGGATATGCTTAGCAAGGTTTTGATTGATGATGATGATGGTCACACAATCTCCACGGGTGCGTCGCTTGAACTTAAGGAAGGTTACGAGTTGAAGATCCTACAACTCGATGTCAATGGAAACAAAGCACAACTCGAACTGATTCGGGATGGGAAGCGTGTTGACACCGAGGTCGTGGATACTGGAAATACGTTTGTGTACACGAAGGATCTCGGAAAGGTCGACGACGTTCCAATTATCGCAGTTCATATAAAGAGTGTGTTCGCAGGCACAGAGACCGCCATGGTCGAGCTTGACGGCATCTTCCAGATATCCGAGGATTATACCTCGGTAAAGGATGGTGATGATTACGGCGAGATGGAGATCAAATCATCAACAAGCACAGAAATCACAATGGACAATCGCGATGACATCACTCTTGAGGCAGGTGAAATCATTGATCTTATGGGAACCATCAAGTTCCTTGTTGCTGATGACTCTGACCTCCGATTCGCCCTGTATGAAGAGATAACAGAGCCGGGCACTTATGATATCCGCGGGACTGTTATGGACACCGAGGGGGACGATAAATGGGATCACATGAACTTTGAGGGTTTTTATTATGACATTGATGGCGATATTGGCACCGAAGAACTGACGGTTGAAAGTGATGGCGATATTGTCTATACAACGAAAACCGACTGGGTCAGTTTCGATTACAGTGGCTGGGATGAGTATGGGGTGATCGGCTTCATGGCAGAGAAGTATTTTGCAGGGTATGGCAAAACTGAGACATCTGAGGATATAACAGACGACGATATAAGCCTCATCTCAAAGGATATGCTCAGCAAGGTTCTAATCGACACTGACGAGGACCGTACCCTCTCCACAGGTGCATCACTCCAGCTCGAAGAGGGTTACGAATTGAAGATCATACAACTCGATGTCAATGGAGACAAAGCGCAACTCGAACTAATTCAGGATGGGGAGAGTGTTGACACCGAGGTCGTGGATACCGGAAAGACGTTCGTGTACAAGAAGGATCTCGGGAAACTGGATGACGTGCCTATCATTGCAATCCATATCCAGAGCGTGTTTGCCGGCACAGAGAGCGCCATGGTCGAGATTGAGGGCGTGTTTCAGATATCCGAGGACTATACATCTGTGAAGAATGGTGATGATTACGGTGAGATGGAGGTCACACGCACTTTATCTGATGAAATCACCATGGAAGCTGAAGACGTCGATCTCGATAACGGCGAGACCACCATGATCATGGAGGACATTGGCTTTGAGGTCTCTGAAGATGGTAGCCGGTACTACCTCTTCGTCAGGCGAACCATCGGCTCACTTGACGCACTCGTAATCGACATCTCAGAGACCCCGATCGTAGACGAAGAACTCGTGATAACGGTAACCGATGGCAGCGATCCGGTCGAGGGCGCAGACGTCGCATTCGACGGAGAGAACCTTGGTCTCACAGACTCAAACGGCGAGGTCACACACACCCCAGGCGACGCTGGCACGTACACTGTTACCGCGAGCAAGGAGAATTACGACTCCGCATCAGAGGATGTCAATATCCTTACCGAGGATGAGGCAGAGAAGGATGCGCTGGATCTCGCCATGCCTGACGTGGTTGATCCGGACGAGGAAATGATCATCAGGGTGACATCTGACGGTGATGCGGTCGAGGGCGCGATGATCACCTGGGATGACGAGGAGATTGGAGAGACTGATGATACCGGAAGCCTGACTTACTCGCACGAGGAGGCTGGCACGTACACGGTTACCGCAAGCAAGAGCAGGTATATTGATGCAAGCGAGAAGATCACGGTATCCATCCCCGCGGCAAAGTTCGAGCTTGATGGCATCAGCCTCCCGACAGAGGTTGCCGCAGGGAAGAGCTTCACCACCACCACCAACGTCACGAACGTCGGTGATATCGAGGGCACATACCGCGCAGAACTGGTGATCGACGACGGTAATGGCACGATCATCGACGCAGGCTCGCAGAACGTCACCCTTGCGGTTGGCGATACCGAAACAGTACAGTTTACGTACAAGATCGCGGAGGCAGGCGCATATACCGTGCAGATCGGCGACAAATCGGGCGAGATCGTGGTTACCGCGAGTGAGTCAAAGACCGTGCTTGTGGCAGTCATACTCCTGATCCTTGCTGCGCTTGGCGGGGTCGGGTATGTGCTGATCAGCTCGGCTCCGGAGGGCGGATGGACGGCTGAGAAGCTGATTGAGGCAATCAAAGAGAAACTACCCGGGAAGAAAGGGCTGTGATACGGCTGATATCAGCTGAACCCGCGTAAGAACGATATAACCGCGGCGGCGGTTCAATGAACCGATTTTCTGGTTCGGAACCGCCGTCCCTCTTATAAACTGTACTGGTCAGTTGGATATACAACACAGCGACTGACATAAACGACATCGGCAGGGGATAAAACCACAGAGGACATGCAGTGGCACAGAGGGTCGATTTAAAGACTCTGTGCTCTCTGTGGTTAAATCCAGTGGCTTTTGCCACCTCGCATGGGATCGATTTAACCACACAAAATAACAATAAAAAAAAATCTCCGGACGATTCACCACAAAATCCGAGCGTATTTCATTGAAAAATTTAGGTTGTACCCAAAAATAACCGGATTGTGAAAGAATGAGAACCAGATCAAAATCAAAATCAGGTAGTCAGTCAGAACGAGGCGGCTACCCCGTCGCAGGCAGACACAGCGCGGTCAAGCCCTGCCTCTGGCTGAACCGATCGATACGAGGCGAGGGAAGCTGCTACAAGTCGCAGTTCTACGGTATCCAGTCGCACCGATGTATCCAGATGACGCCCACGCTGTCATGCAACCACCGATGTCTGCACTGCTGGCGGCAGATTGAACACGCCGTGCCGTTACCAGCGCCGACTGATTGGGATTCTCCAGTTGAAATCAAGGGGTCTATTATTGCAAAACACCTGCGCCTGATCTCGGGGTACGGCGGGTCCGATACCACTGATGAGGATGCATTAAAAGAGGCAAAGCAGCCGAACCAGGTTGCGATATCGCTTGCAGGCGAGCCCACGCTCTACCCGCACCTGCCAGAGTTGATCGACGAGTTCAAGCGGGATGGAATGACGACATTTGTGGTGACAAACGGCACGCAACCAGACATGGTTGCTAAAATCTCGCCAACACAGCTTTATATCAGCCTGAATGCGCCTGATGAGGATACATATCTGCGGGTATGCAACCCAATCGGGAATTTCTGGCAACAGATCCAGGAATCGCTGGAGATACTCGAGAGTGCCCGGTCAAGGATGCGAACCGCGGTCAGGATTACGCTCATCAAAGGAGTAAATGTTTTCGATCCTGAGGGGTATGCACGCCTACTGCAAACGTGTGAGCCGGATCATATCGAGATCAAGGCGTATATGCACCTCGGATTTTCGAGGAAACGCTTAAGCAGAGACGCGATGCCAGACCACGACGAGGTGCTCACTTTTGCATCGAAGATCGCAGATGAAATTGGATATAGGATCGCAGATGACGCTCCGGTCAGCCGTGTCGTGCTCCTGTCGCGGGACGGGCTGGCGAGGCGGGTACGGTAAGGCACCTTCAGCAGGATTGCGGATCGTCGGCATGGTCACAATTCTATCGGCCAGCCGCCACCTACACACTTCTGTATACTCCTGCGTGCGTCAAGCGCGTTCACATAGCCGTTCTCGTCGATATCTGCTTCGCTTATGTATTTGCCGTTTGACTGTGGTCACAAGCGCGATCACGACGTCAGCGGAGATTGTACTGTTGAATATGTGGCGTAGGATATGAATCTTTGGGGACTGCACAGCGTATTAGGCTTTTTTACGTAAACCCTAACTTTATTAGGGCAACTTATTTCCCTACCTAACTCCATACTATTCTAAAATGAATAAAGAGGTGTGTTACAATGGATTGTGAATGCGGTGGAAACTGCGCTCATTGCAAATGCAAATGCAA
>JAYEGZ010000038.1:0-13160 GCA_034659315.1 Methanobacteriota archaeon | reverse complement strand
ACCCTAACTTTATTAGGGCAACTTATTTCCCTACCTAACTCCATACTATTCTAAAATGAATAAAGAGGTGTGTTACAATGGATTGTGAATGCGGTGGAAACTGCGCTCATTGCAAATGCAAATGCAAATGCAAGGGCGTACGGGCTGCGGGCGAAGAGGTTGACGAAGAAGAGTAAATAAACCCGCTCGAAACAACATGCGAGACTTGGTCGCAGATATTAAAGAAGCGTCTTACACACCACAGATGTTGCAAGGATTCGCAGAGACTGGCGAAAACTCACTCATCGTCTGTGGTTGTGATTATTTTTTTGTAGAAACACGGTAGTGGTACAATCTACGATGTTTTGTCATAACATGCAGAATAAGTCGGTTACACAATATTATCCCAAAGCCAGATGTCACAGAAGTTTTATAAGTGTCGGATTCATTATTAAATAATAGATATTCCATCGGGAGGCAACCATGAGAGGATATATCATAGTACTTACTATCTTGATGTTTACAGGGACTGTATCCGCAGGTACCTTGCATGTGCCAGCGAATTATACATCAATCCAGGAGGCAATCGACTCTGCAGAATCTGGTGATACCATCCATGTAAGCAAAAAAGTATACTGTGAGTGTATAATAATCAATAAACCACTAACACTGCTTGGAGATCATGCCATGATCCGGGGCAGTGATGGCAGGGATGTTGTGACTGTGGGTGCAGACGGTGTTACAGTCTCAGGTTTTATGATCGAGGGGGGAATGGTGGGTATCAATATATTTGCATCATCAGAAAGCATCATCGAAAATAACCGAATAAACAATAACATATATGGAATCAACATGCTGGACGCTGATAATAGCATCATCATGGATAATATGATCATGAACAACCATGGTCATGGCATCTCTATGCAAAATGCCAGCAAAAACATTATCGTTGAAAACCTGATATTGTGCAACAGTGGCGACGGCATCCGGATGGGGCAGTCCGCAGATAACGTTATCATAGACAATATACTCCCCGATTTAAGTAGCATCAGTGGTGGCAAAACCACTGACCTGCCCCCGGAAAGTGGGCATGCCATCCAGCCTCTGTATTCCACCGGTAACGTTATTCAAGCTGATGTAATCGAGAATGTATCCATCTCGCATTCGAATGATACTATTATTGATAATAGGTCACCTGTGATCGAACACATCACCATAGTAGCACCAATGGGGATAGTAGTATCAACTGAGTGTATGCCGGACAACACAACCGGTAATATGGTAGACAATATAATCGATCAGAAGATGGGAGTATGTGCAAATGGCGATGAAATCCTGTATGTGCCTACCGATTATCCCACAATACAATCTGCGATCGAAGCCGCAACCAACGGGGACACGATATATGTATATAATGGCACCTATATGGAAAACCTCGTTGTAGACAAGGAGGTTACACTGCAGGGCGAGGACCGGAGCAACACGGTGATTGATGGCAATGGCGGAAATGTTGTGAGCATAAAATCACCATACGTAAGCATCAACGGATTTACGATAAGAAACGGGGGTTATGGAATTTATATGGCCGTTGGCAGGGATTGTAAGATAACCGATTGTGATATACATTCAAACATACATGGAATTTATTTCTGGAGAGCATGCAGAGATAACATAATAAGCGATTGTATTCTCCACTCGAATACCAATAATGGAATATTTATCTTCATGTCGAGTAGTAATAACAGCATAACCGATTGTACCGCGTATTTAAACGGTAACAACGGGATCATGCTGCAAAAGGCATGCAGCAACAACATTGTCGTGAATTGTGATGCAAGCTCAAATCAGCAGAACGGTATATGCATATTCCAGGTATGCGCCGGAAACACCATCCGGGATTGCAGTGCGCACTCAAACAAAAGAAGCGGGATATTGATACAGAAGATATGCGCCGGAAACACGGTTGTGGGCTGTGAAACAAACTCAAATCAGCAGAACGGTATCTGTGTGTTTCAGGTATGTGACAATAACATGGTTACGGACTGCAGCGCTGCAAAAAATACCGTTAGCGGCATCTTCGTATCTCACGCATGTAGCGGAAACGCGGTAACCGACTGTAACTCGTCAGAAAGCGTAAACGGAATCCACGTATCCCATGCAAGTGCCGCCAACATGGTAATAGGCTGCGATACACCAGGTAACATCAATGGCATCTTCATATCTCATGCAAGCACAGAAAACATGATACAGGGCTGTGATACAGGATCAAATGTACGACGCGGCATCTTCATAGCTATGTCGAGCAAAGAAAACAAGATAATAAACTGTGTGGTTGGTTCAGCCCCGTATGGTGTGGTACTCTCAAGATCCAGCACCGGCAACACGATAACTGGTTCCACCGTTGGCACGACCAGTTTGTCCGATCTCATGGTGGAGTATGCATCTTCTGGCACCGTGATAGAGTCGACCTTTGATACTGCTGGCGTCAGTCTTGCATCTACGCTCACCGTTAAGAATTATCTTGATGTGCTGGTACTGAATGGGACTGATACAAACCCCCACATCCAGGGCGCGGATGTCATCGTGACTGACGATGGGCAGGCGATACACGCCTCAGCTGGATATGGTGGAACAGACTCTGCAACCGACCACGCCGGACGCTGCAGCGGGATTTTAGTCACTGATCGCATCTATCGCAGTAACGTCGCGACCGAGAACACGACACTTGTCAGTGTGAAGCACGGCGCATGGGAAGAAGCGGATCGGGGTGTATGCATGTTGGAATCGCACACTGAAGTATTCACCAAGCTAGCGACATGAAAGGAAGCGCATGTGCATTTCTGTTAGTCATATCTTTATGCGCCCTATCTGCAGTAGCCCAAACTCCTGCACAACATAGCGCATCACCGATGCATCTGTTGACGCAGAGGGCAACAGAGATCGCAATGGATGAGCTGCCGTTTGATATAGGCGATTCCATTCATACCGACAGCGGCGTGCATGGCGATCGTTATTGTAGCCGCACTCATATTCAGCAGAAGGCGATAAGTCTTCTGTTACTGTTTTCTTTTTTCTTTTTTCTCAGTCGGGGTGAATCACGATAACATGCCAAAAGCACTGGTACTCGACGCCCAGATGAGAAATTCGCTTGCCATAATACGATCTCTCGGAAAACGAGGATTCAAAGTGGACGCAGGAGAGGAGACCCGATTCGCAACCGGGTTCTTCTCCAGATACTGCACTGGTCACATCGTTTACCCGTCACCGACAAAAAATCCGGAAGAGTTCACCGCTTATCTGCTGAATACCGTAAAGAGCGGAGACTACGATGTCATCTTCCCGGTGACCGACGCCACCGTAATACCCATACTAAAGCAGAAGGATGAATTCTCAGAGCATACGATTGTGCCATTTGCAGATTACCCGACTGTGGTTGGGGCAATCGATAAATCACAGACACTGAAGATCGCCATGGAAAACAATATCCCCTGCCCGAAGACGTATTTCACGGGTTGCTATGACAATCTTGAGGATACCCTTGGCATGCATGGCGTGGATCCTGTGTACCCGGTCGTGGTGAAACCTGTGACCGGGTTTGGGGCGCGAGGCGTCTTCCTCTGTAATTCAACGGACGATCTCCTGAATCGTTGCAGATACGTCCAGGATCGATACGGGCAGTTTCTGGTTCAGGAATACATACCGAAAGGGGACGAGATCGGGGTTTACACGCTCTTTGATTTTAATTCCCGCTGTTGCGCGTTAAGCGTTCAGAAGAGGCTCCGATCATATCCGGCGTCCGGTGGGCCGAGCACGCTTCGGGAGACGATCCGCGATGAACGAGCCGTCAAACTTGCCAACAAGTTGCTGACCGCCATGGGCTGGTCGGGCGTCGCGATGGTTGAGTTCAGGGTTGACCCGAGAGACGGCACACCAAAGTTAATGGAGGTCAATCCCCGGTTCTGGGGGTCTCTTCAACTCTCGATTCTTTCCGGGGTGGACTTCCCGTATCTTTTATATAAACTGGTGACAGACGGGCATCTTGACAGCAACCTGAATTACGATGTGGGCGTGAGATGCAGATGGCTGCTTCCGGGCGACATACTCTGGTTCATGAGCGCATCCGACAAACGGAAGAACATCAGGGAGTTTGCCCGGTTCAACACAAACTACGATATCCTCTCGCGGGACGATCCGGCTCCGACACTTGGATTTACGCTGGCTGTGGCACGATACCTATTTGATCGGGAGATGTGGGATTTCATACTGAGAAAGCCCATCTGATGCAAATGAAAAACGCACTCACAATTGACCTTGAATACTGGCATTCACCCGAATTAATCCGGGGTTTCTTACCGGAAAAGAGAGACGATCTCATAATCAAGATGACAATGCCTATTCTGCGTCTTCTGGATGAGTTTGGCGTGAGCGCTACGTTCTTTGTGCTGGGTGCAGTCGCTGCGAAGTACCCCGAGCTCGTGGCAGAGATTCACAGCAGGGGGCATGAGATCGCGTCACACGCATATTCTCACAGAACGCTCCATGAACTCGGAAGAGGCGGGTTCGAGGATGAAATCGACCGATCGGTACGGCTACTCCGGGAGATCACGGGAGAGTCACCAATCGGGTTCAGGGCGCCGTCGTTCTCGATAGATAACGCGACCGGATGGGCGTTTGATGTGCTGGCGAGGCACGGCTTCAAATACGATTCAAGCATCTTTCCGGTGGAGACACATCTGTACGGAGTGCAGGATGCGCCTCTTGTGATATATCGACCATCCGCGGAGAATGTGGTAGATAATGACCCAAATGGAAAGATAATCGAGTTTCCCCTGACCATTCTCGAGTACGTTCGAAAAGTCCCGATATCAGGCGGGTTTTACCTGCGGGTTCTGCCGTTTTCGGTACTGAAAAGGATGATCGGAATTGTGAACAAGGAACGACCTGCAGTAATCTACCTTCATCCATGGGAGATAGTTCCGATGATGCCGCGGTTGAAACTCCCCATGCAATCGAGATTCATAACGTATCATGGGATTAAATCAGCACGGGCGAAGTTGGAGGGTTTGCTTGTGAGTTTCAGCTTCGCACCTGTGCGGGAGGTGCTTGGGCTGTGAAGTTCGACCTGCACATTCACTCAAAGTACTCTTACGACTCGTTTTTGAGACCGGATACGATAATAAAGGTTGCAAAGAAGAAAGGACTTGATGGAGTTGCGGTAACTGATCATAATACAATAAAAGGCGGTATCGAGACATCAAATATCAATAAAGACGATGATTTTGTCGTTATAGTTGGTTCCGAGATAAAGACGGAGTACGGGGATGTGATCGGACTCTTCTTAACTGATGAGATCAGATCGCGGGTGTTTGTGGATGTTGTGGATGAGATCCGGGATCAGGGCGGGCTAACTGTTCTAGCACACCCGTTTCGGAAGGGGATTGTCTTTCCGAGAGACCTGCTCGGACATGTTGACTTAATCGAGGGATTCAATGCACGATCCACGAAAAATCTGAACCAGAAGGCGATAGAACTTGCAAGGGGCTGCAGAATACCTGTTACCGCCGGAAGCGATGCGCATCTCGGCTTTGAGATCGGTGGGGGGCAGGCAGTTACCCGGACCCTTACCCGGACCCCGGAGGGGGGCGAAGTCAGATGCGCGCTTAAGAATGGTGAAACGCTGATAGAAGGAAAAGAATCGAGTTACTATCTGGTCCATGGACTTAGTGTGGGGACTGAGATTATGGTTTCTGGCTATACGGTTCTAAAAGGCATCTTACATCGCACCATGTAGACTTATTAATGCGTCAAGCGAGGTCACCCTGCCGTCACCATCCACATCTGCGTCAGGGGTTGCGGGAATCGCTCCGACTGCCATTTTGAGTGCGATTGTCGCATCTGTTGCTGTTGCGGGTTCTTCAGCTATCCTCTTCGATGAGATTATAAGTGCGGCGGTTCCAGCCACCTGGGGGGCTGCTTGGGAAGTACCGCTCAAATAGCCATAATCATCGCCTCTGATGGTAGACAGTATATCCACGCCTGGAGCGGCTAACTCAATCTCCGGACCTATTGGCGAAAAAGATGCCGGGCTGCCATTCAGGTTGGTAGCTGTTACAGCGATCACGGAGTCGTACCTGGCTGGATATGTCACATTCCCACCATGGGTATTTCCAGCCGCTGCCACCAGAATCATGCCGGAATCATAAGCATTGCGGCAGGCATCTCGAAGTGGTTGAGAATCCTCCTCAGTGCCAGAGCTCATAACGACCACATCCATATCATTCTCGACCGCCCACTCAATGCCAGCAATCACCCAGCTGGTAATGCCGTATCCGGAACCGTCCAGCACCTTAATCGCATAGATGCTGGCATTTGGGGCTACGCCTACTACACCAATCCCATTCCTCTCAGCAGCGATGATGCCTGCCACATGGGTACCATGGCTATTGTAGCTGTCATCAAAGGGATCAGAATCGCTGAACACGAAATCATAACCGCCTTTGTAATTAGAATCCAGGTCTTCATGAGTATAATCTATACCGGTATCAACGACCGCCACTTTAACCCCCGTACCATCAATGCCGCTGTTATGCACCATTTTATTGTTGATGCAGCCCACGCCAGAGGAATTTACGTATTCATCGGTTGCTATCGTAAGTATTACATCATCAACAATATATGCAACCCCAGGGTCCTTTCTCATACGGCATATAGCCTGCTCTGATAAACGAGCAGACACAGCAGGGATCAAGCGATACTCATGTTTTACAATAACCCCACTCTCGCACTGGATCGATACTTTTCCGGAGGTCTCTGGTGTTTGGTGAAATCCAATGATGACATCGCGCTGTGGCTCTTCAGGGTAAGCGGTTCCACTCAATAATATGCTAATAATCGCTAAAGACGTTATTATAATTGTCAAAAATGCTTGTTTCATATCTCTCCTCCGAGTTCTATGTTATAGCATACTAAAAAGTAAAGATAGGGATTTGATATCAGATCCCTATTCAAACTATGCGTATCGTCTCTGGCTCCGGTGGTTTGGGTATGCTGGCTACTATTCCACTGAGATTGACAGAGTCAGAACCGTATAGGGCATCAACAGTTGCCAGATCACCAGGGCTTGCATCCGGACAGGTAACCACAATCTCAGTATCTGACCATGAGACAATTGCGCAATCAACCACGTCCGCACCAGTTCCAGATTCAACGGTAACACCGAGATACTCATCATAAGATAAGTCGTATTCGCCGAATCCTGTACCCCTGATAACCACGTTAGCGTCCTCAATTGTGGCTGCATCGACTGTAACCGCTGGCGCAACCATAATTGATACCAGTTTGCTCCGCATCTCGCTCTTGACAACATACAGTCCGTAACGCCCACTACCCAGTGCCGGGACGGTTACCACTATCCCTGAATCCGTTATGGAATCAGGTGTAAGTGTGATGATCTCTTCGCCAGTATCAATAACCACATCTGACGTGTAGTTGACACCGCCCACCGTAGTCCGGAAGTTGGTACCGGTAACGTTCACCACGGTTTCCACACCAGCCAATATCCTCGCAGGACTTACCTGATCGATACCAGGGATTATCGGTCCTGTCTGCGGTGCATCGCTGTATGCAACATACCATGCATGACATCCCGTGCAGTCCCAGTTATCGCCTACATGACCATATCCGAGCTGGCCATTGGTACCGGCGTAGTCGTACTGGATATTGTGCAGAGACCTGACACCATGGCACTCTTCACACTTTCTAATATTGAGCAGGTTCTCATCAGAATTGCCGTGGCACATATCGCACTCGAGGCTCAGATTGCCAAGATTATGGTGCGTAGCAGGATTGCTATAAATCGCTGGTGTTGCTGTGTCGTCGGGTTCATGACATGCCTCACAGCCACCCCATTTCTTCTCGCCGGTTGTATCTGCATCGACCGGCGCTCTAAAGCTGGTATCCGGAGTTATCAGTGACGGGGTATATGTCGGAATCAAATGCCCATCATCATAGTCGTCAACAAAGCTACCGTGACAGTGACTACAATGCCTATCAACAGCTTCCGGTGCTCCATGGTGTGGCGATGAATCATGGCACACCACACAATTCCTGATTATTTCAACGCCTGTATTGCCATCGGAATCGGTTTGAACCGGGTGGCAGTCTGTGCATTCGTAGCCCTCATTCTGTACCAACAGGTGGTGGGCATCCGGAACGCCGGAACTATGACAAGCCCTACAATCCTCTTCTGCGAATTCTCCACAGACGGTGTCGTATATTCCCAGATCCTGATTTGCTGGCGGTGGCGGTATTGCTGCTATAGCTATACCAACTATCGCAAGACCGGCAACTGCCATAGTTAGTATAGACAAGAGTCTTCTTCGTTCCACTACTTATTTACCTCCTTATGTTATATGCTGTGACAAAGTACGATTAATATCTTAAAAAGTTTTTGGTTATTTATAGTGAGGCATGTTAATTATTGGAAATTCTCTAATTAAAGTATCAAGCATTTCCACATCATAAAGACCGACGCTGTGAGAAACGTGAGCGGAGATGTTTCGCGCGAGTACTGTTCCGGAAGCAATGAATCATTCGTCTGTATTTCCTGGGTGATCGTTCGGGATCACAAGTTATTTCAACACTCACGACGGGCAGATCATTATATGGTAAAGCAGAGGTTCTAGCGTGTATGGGCCGGGAACGTGAAGGTTGTGATGCAAGGATGAGTGATGCCACGGTTTACATCTACAAGACCTCACCAGAGACGCTTTTCATAGATCTCGGAAAGGCACTGGACACGCAGGAGTTCCGGAAGCTGCGCCCGGAGAATGAGACGTTCATCAAGATTAATGCGAATTACGATCGCGACTGGCCCGGGTGCAACACATCGATCTGGTTTCTGGATGCGCTGCTTGGAAACTTAAGAGAGCGGGGGTTTGAGAATGTGAGCGTAATTGAGGGAGATCTGAAGTTGCAGCCCGCTCTGGGGACTGTTTCGGTGCTTGGCATAACGAAACTACTCAATAAATACAATGTCCCGTTTATACCGATCGAAGAGCTGCCAAGGGACGATTACGAACTACCACTCATCCTACATGATTCGCAGCTCATCAACACCTCGGTTCTGCATACTCACACCTTTGCGGTGATCTCATGCGCAACAAAGAACCTGTTCGGGCTTTTGCCGATATACCGGGAGAAATACCACAACGATCTCTCTCTAAAACTGCTTGAGATCCTCGATAATCTGAGAAGGGTGAACTGCAGGATGTTTGCCATAATCGATGGGACAGTCGGGCTTGATGGCGGGAGTATGCGGATGGGCGACCCGAAACGACTGGACATGATACTGGCAGGAGATGATGCGCTGGAACTTGACAGGGTGGCAAGTGAGATTATGGGATTTCCCGTGGCTGATGTACCCCTCTTGAGGCTTGCTCTTGCAACCGGGGCACTGGACCCTGCCCATGCAAGAGTGGATGGGGGCGGGGATTTTCCTGATTGTCTTCCGGTGCACCCTTTTGCTTACAAAGAGTCACGAATCGCTGGATTTGACCTGTGGCTAAGAAGGAATCGGCTGACCGGACGATTCCTCAGGTATAACAGCCCGCTCGACAGGCTCGCGCAGCACGCAAGGCGGTTCTACACGGCGCGGGTTTACAATAAGAAGAAAGAGAAGGTAATGAGTGGTGACTGGACTGAGTACCGATGAACAATAAGATATCGCAGAAGAACTACTATGATTCCTGCGACAACTTCGATATCCTTGAACTGGGCACTGCGGATGGAAGGGAGAATGAATACCGGAAGCGGTTCATGTCAAGAAGAGCGGAGATGATGGCTAAGCTTGCTGGTCTGGATGGTGAATCCACAGTCCTTGAGGTGGGGTGCGGAACCGGGATATACACGGTTCACTGGATTAAATCATCGAAAAAGCTTTGTGGGCTGGATATATCGAGAGGAATGCTTGTGAGATTGCGAGAGAAGATTGAGAAGATCGATTCCGATGACATCTTCATTATTGAGGGTGATTCCGAACGTATGCCGTTTCACAATCGGCGCTTCGACGCAGTCCTGTCTGTGAATGTGGTTGAGCATCTAGACGATGTACCTGCGGCATTGCGGGAGATGAGGCGGGTCTGCCGGGACGGTGGCAAAATCGTTGTATCTGTCCCAAACGGCAATTTTTCTGCAAAATACCGGGCAAAGATTATGCAGACGATCGAATGGCTTGTGGCAAGACTTTTTGGTGGGTATTCCCGTCCTGAGCTTGCTAGATCTCATGGCGATGACTTTACGCACCAGGATATTTCGATGGATGATCTCACAGGGGCATTCGCAGAAGCCGGGATCAGGGTGGAGCAGACGGGGTTTATGGGATTTGTTCCGCATCAGGCGATACCAGCCCGGGTTGCCAGATATCTTATGTGGATGGAGGCTCTGGAAAAAGTCTTTGAGATGATTCCAGGGCCGCGGAGTGTTGCGGGAGTGATTATAGTCTGTGGAGTTGTGGATATATGACTCTACGCCCATTCATCTCGATACTAATTCCTACAAAAAATAATGGGGATACGATAGAAAACTGCATGGAGTCCATCAGAGGTCTGGAGTATCCTGAAGACCGCTATGAGGTCCTAATCGTGGACGGTCACTCAATAGATGGAACCGTTGCGATAGCAGAGAGATACGGTGCAAAGATATTCTATGAGGACGGCGGGACACGAGCCGCAGCCTGCAACGTGGGGCTCAGCCACGTTCGCGGGGACTATGTCGCTTTCACTGACGCCGACTGTATCGTTGATACGATGTGGCTTGCAAGCGCGCTCAAATATTTTGAGGAGGCGGCAGTGGCAGGCGTGGGCGGACCCAATATCGTACCTGATGACGTTGTTTCGTTTGGCAAAGCGATTGACTTTGTGCTCTCCCACACAATCTTTTCTGCAGGTGCAACGTACGCAAAAAGACTCGGAGTTCCGATGGAAGTTGAGAGTATCGGCGGGTGCAATTCCATTTACCAAACAGAGGTGTTAAGGGCGGTTTTCCCGATTGATGAGATCCCGACAGCGGAGGATGCCCTCCTGAATCACAGGATACGGCTCAGGGGTTTACGGCTGATCGATGCACCGGACGTTGTTGTGTGGCACTACCGGCATTGGGACACTCCGAAATTGTTTTTCAGGCGCATGATCGCTTACGCAAGGGGGCGGGTGCAGGCAGGGAGGATATACAGTGAGATGGTCAAACCGATGCACAAATTAGTGGGGTTCAGTCTTCCGGTTGTGGTTTTGGCGATGGTTATACTGTTTTTCCTATATAAATCGATTTTCTTGGCGGTTGTCGGAATGGGGATATTTATTCTGATATTTTTCTCGGTTAAATGTCTTTATGATACGGAATCACCGGACGTGGCTCTCCGGGTGCCATTGGTCATACTGATCGAGTGGATTGGGTGGTCGATTGGGTATGTGAAAGAGACGTTTACGTGATTCTGACCAAGTACACCTCGTACCGAATCCTGCGAATATCACCTTCTTCGAGAACCTTTGTCAGTTCGATCCGGGGGTCCCGTGTTATCCAGCTGTAATTATATGTGCCGTACTCTTCGTCTTTGAAGATGAGGTGATCTCTCCGGGAGCGCCATGAGATGTACAATATCGTTGTATCATTGAATTGTTCCAGCGAACAAGTGTCGCCCAGATAGTCGCCGCTATATTCTTCTTTTGCACCCTCGATGCGCTGCACGTTGAATATCTCTTCATTTGGGAAGGCAAACTTCAGGAAACTATAATCTACAAATGTATAAGGTATTAAAATGATTCTATCATCGTACAAAGTGTCTATCTCTTCGAATAGATGGGCATATACCCGTTCATCGAGTTCATTCTCCACAAAAGCTTCCATAAAAAACATATTCCCAACCACCATGAGCACAAATAAGCATGCAAAACCGGTCTTGATTGGTTTTTCATCCAATCCCGATCTTTTTGCAATTTTTAATAACTCTTTAGACCCCATCAGAACCAGAATTGAAAATGGGACTATGCAGCAATAGTAATGTCTCATATTTATATAATCTATCAATATTAATATCGGGATGTTTGCAGCCATAAACCAGATCAAAGCAAACTTAAAATCTGTTTCTTTGTAATTGAACAGCGATAAAGCGATGAACAAGGAGAATATGCCACCCACATACCCCAACCTGAGCAAATTTGCATAAAATGGGCTGTGCCAGATCTCGTTAACCTCAAAAGCCAAATAAAAGGGGTTGATATTGAATAAGACGATTTCTGCTAGAATAAGAGTGGAGAAAACCATACAGACAACCACAAACGACGAAAACATCTTTCGAATATCAAATTTATCGTTGCGTGTCGTGACCATTGCGACAAAAAATGAGAAAAACATCACCGATGCGTCAAGCCTGCATAATGTCCCGAAAAATAGCAAGATGCCAGAAAGCAGGAGCAGAAATACCGATCTCACTCTATGTTCCTCTTTTAATCCGGAAACATATGATAACATGCTCAATGAAACAAATAAAAGTGATGGAACCTCGGATAATGTTTTGAACGAAAGAAACAACGTGAGTGGCATGAACATCAGGATGATTGCCGCGTAAAGGGCGTTATTCTTGTTGCCCATGAGATCTCTTAAGACCATAAACGATACGAAAACAAAACATAACACCATCGACGCATATATCAGGTTAAGATAAAATATGGCATCCAATCCGGTTCCGGTCAAGCCAATAAATGTTTTTAACAAGGAAAGATGGCCGTATTTAGCAGTTAAAAATGTACCATAATCTGACGCTGGAACGAATGCCGCGTTATATATATAAAACGGCTCATCCCACTGGTACAGTCGGTCATAACTCAAAATCAGAAAGAATGACGCCAAAACCAATGAAAATACTATATTCTTTACATTCATTTCCAATATGCTCATTTTAAAACTATACCGTCCGGATAATCAAACAACACCCCACTACCACCAGAAAAATCCCGCACCATCGCTCCATTGTTATTGTCTCTTTTAGAAATACAAATGCAAGTATTGCAGTTATTACATATCCTAAACTGAGCAAAGGATACACAAAACTAACATCCGGCGTGGACAAAGCAAACACACAGTCTCCTCCTCTTTTTTTTCGTGTTTCATTCGCTAAATTATGCGCC
>JAYEGZ010000037.1:0-4864 GCA_034659315.1 Methanobacteriota archaeon | reverse complement strand
ATCGCCAAGCGCGGGGGAAGAGTAGTACACCCAATCACCCGTTCTCTTCGGCCAGCCTGGCTGAGAGGGTATGCTCGATATATCCACACCCATAATACCTGTTTCATTTGTTGATGTAATACTGATAGAAGTTCTTCTCCCATCTTCTGAAAAGTCTGAAGAATCCTTGGCATTGTCAGCAGTGTCGTGCTCATATTGCGTGCTGAAAACATTAGTGTAATGAGCGGCATTATTAAATACCATACCAAGAGAAGTTGCCCTGGCACTGGCTGCTTGCGTCTCTACATCGTCTATTATGAAATCCAGCGCACCAGTTCCGTTATTCCCAATGGTCAAGGTACAATCCGACACAACATCTGGTGGCAGTCCCACATCAAACGAAGCTGGACTAACCCAGATGTCTGGTGGATTACACATCAATGCCTCCGTTCGGCAGTTGTTTGATTCACTGCTCTCTGCAACGTCACCCGTGTGATCTGCGCAAACTTTTATTGTGTCATTCGTGT
The DNA here is from genome assembly GCA_034659315.1 of Methanobacteriota archaeon. GTDB lineage: Archaea > Halobacteriota > Methanosarcinia > Methanosarcinales > Methanogasteraceae > Methanogaster_D. The sequence goes on along the minus strand of JAYEGZ010000037.1, from coordinate 4,358 downwards.
TCGTGCAATTCCAGATGCAATCAAAACTCTCTGTTCTTTTCTCTCCGGGTTCCAACGAAGAAACAGAATCCGATGTCAGAAAAACACCGTCAACAGTTAGTGATGTGCTGCTTGCTCCCGCTGTTTCGTCTCCCTCGTTCTTTATCTTGTAATATATTGTGCTGCCATCACTATAGATATCAGTTATCACAAGGTCTGGCTCGGGAAGAACTGTAAATGTGCAACATTTTTCCAGCACCTTTCCATCACACACCCGGGGTTCTACCTTGGAGCAAAACTTGTAGTCTCCCGGATCCCAACCAGTGCCTGGAGCAGGATACCTGTATGTATATTTTTGCACAGTATCATATTTAATAGCTCCATATTCAAAATTATATTTAATACTCTCGTCAGGTGGATGATATAACTGGAAGTCAATAATATAACTGCAGTCCTGCAAATAGTTTTTGAACTGCATATAACACACGAACTCTTCGGTTTTGGAATATATTGATTTGGACGACCAAACTCCATCCCCCGACCACCTGAGATCACACCAACAACTATGTGGGGTTATCGTGAACGTGTTGATGAAATTCTCAATTGGTGAGGATTCTTTAGATATATCAATTGTTATATCAGGTGCAAATGCTGTGATTTCAGGTGACAGTGACGTGCTTTCTATAGTTGTGCCAAAACTTTCAGTCTCAATACCCGTTACATTGCTCTTCAGATGTTCTTCTTCGCCATACATTAACTTTCCAGAAAATGTCTCCTCCTCCTCCTCCGTTGCATTCTCCGCCATCACCGGCGCTGCTACTATCGCAAGAATCGACAGCAACACGACAACCATAAACACAATCGAGTTCATCCTATTATCCATTTCCTTGACCTCCAGATCAGTTCACCCATGCTGCACAGACATCAGGTATCATTCCACCATCTCCGCGCATGAACTGGCATCCCGCAACTACGCCCACGCAACATCCCACCCATGACCAACCGAGCCGCAACAGCATCAGAGGAGCCCGCGGGCGGCCTTTGCGGCATAATCTCAGGAGTTGGGGGTATTATCCGGGCATCATCCGCAATTCGCCTTCTATCTTTATGGCTATAAAGCTTACTGGACATCTTGCAAATATTTTATAAATATGCAAACATAACCAACATCCGCTGCCATATCGATAGTTTTTGAGATCCGCACATCTCGCGAAGAACCATGCCACTACCCAACTATGCCATCAGCAGCCACTTATATCGACACAAACTTATGTCGCTCTCGCTGTACTGCAGAACATAACCCATCAGTACAAGCGCGAGTATCATGCCTGGTCTTCTCACTCCCGTGCAGCAAGCTCCTCAAGCACTTCCTCCGGGAGCTGCCTCACGATATCGATCTTCTTCACGCAACTCGTCTTGATGCCGTGCTCCTTTGCGATCGGGCGCAGATCTTTAAGCGTCACTTTCTTCGCGACTTCCTCCGGATCCATAAACCATTCAACTCACTTCTCGGAAAGTTCCTTAACAGCCGTCTCAAGCCCTACAATCTTCTCTTCCAGACGTGCGACATCGTCCTTCGTTGCAAGCTTTGACCGATCGACCGCATTCTGCACATCATCTGATATCCGATCTCCGAGTTCCTGCATCTGCTTCTTCTTCTCGGTCAGGAGTTCCTGAACAAGGGATTTCCCTTCCTCTCGATTCATCTCTCCTTTCTCGATTAGTTCATCCACAGTCTGTTTGATCTTCTCCTCGGTAATCGCAAGCACGCCGATCCCGATGAGTCCCAACTTTCTGAGTGTTTCGCTCATGACAAAAAACCTCCACGTCAACACAACACATTTATCTGATATATAACTTCTGCTAATATGATATCATGGAGAAAGCAGCAATCATTCGAGGCGATGGCACCGGACCGGAACTTGTGGACTCTATGATGCGTCATAAATGCGGTGAACCCTGACATCGAGTTCATCGTGCGATGCAGGAGAGGAATGGTGGGAAGAACAGTGGAAAGAACACGGTGGAGACTCCCTGATCCCGGACGAGACCTGGGATGTGCTAAATGAGACTGACGCATGTTTTAAGGGACCAACCACAACACCTGGCGTTGTTGGCGCACCAAGGAGAATCACGAAACGCGCCTGCGAGAATATCTCAAGATACGCCTTTGAGGACGCGAAGAGTGAGGCTGGGATATGGTTGCTGTCATCCACAAGAGTAACATCCTCAGGATGACCGGCGGCGCATTCATGGACACACTGCGCGCCACCGCGGATGGCATAGACCTCCGGGAGTACCACGTCGACAACATGGCGCAGCAACTTGTAAAGAACCCGCAGCTATTCAATCACAAAGTGCTCGTCTCAACAAACCTCTTTATGGATATCATAAGCGAGGAGTGTGCAGGACTGATCGGCAGCATCGGTCTCGTCTATTCTGCAAACATCGGCGATGATTATGCGATGTTTGAGCCGGCGCACGGCTCTGCTCCGAAATATAAGGGGATGGACAAGGTTGACCCGTGCGCAACTATTCTTGCCGGTGCATGGATGCTCTGGTATCTCGGCGCGGCTGACTGGGCGGATGCGATCATCCGCGCAACCGAGCAGACGATTGCAGAGGGCACAACCACGCACGATCTTGGTGGAAGTGCGAGCATGAGCCAGATGATTGATATGATCATCGGGCATCTAAAGAATTAAAGAAGTGAGAAGTCGGGTTTAGCCGGGGTTTTGCGCTTGAGCCTTCTCACAAGCAATAACCCCCACTGCAGTCCCGTGATCAATTAATCTCCCGGTATCCGCACCCGACTGGTATTTTAGTGATTTAGGACATTTCTGATCGCGTATATCAGTAGTATAATCGGTACGGCGTATCCGAACCCGGGCGACTTGGCATCTGCGCCTGTGGGCTGTGATGCTGGTGTTTTATTGACTGGCGGCACGTATTCTGGCGCGCCGCGCACATCCATCACCACCTCCGCGCCCACAAAACCCCTCTTGTGCGCAAGTACATACAACCTACCGGTATCACCAGGCGCGAACGTCACAACTCCCGACTCGTTAGTCGTCTGTTGGATCTGTATATCGCTATTCCGGAGCGTGAAGAAGACTATCACGCCGGGAACCGGGTCGCCGGATGATGTCACGGCAACCTCGATCGACTGATTGACAGTTGCAACGCCGGGCACACTAATCAACAATTCTGGCTGCGCGCCTGCAACTCCGTTCTGTTCCTGCGCGACAGTTAGCAGAACAACAACGATACACATGAATATCCACCCGCGTCGCATGGAGAACCCCATCAATTAAATAGAGCCATCGCTGTAATATATATCTTGCGTCATTGCACATCACTCAACAATGCCGAGGTGGCAGAGCGGACTAACGCGACGCGCTCGAGACGCGTTGTTCCCTTGGAACACTTGGGTTCGAATCCCAACCTCGGCGTGACACTCATTCCAGCGCCTATTTCGGGTGCATTTCAGGTTTCATATTTCACAGTTCAAAATCAAGAGGCGATCTATCATGATGGTTGTTGTACTACGGATTGGGCACCGCCCAACACGGGATATGCGCATAACTACACACGTGGGCATGACGGCGCGTGCGCTTGGCGCCGATGGCATGTTCCTTGCAGCGGATGACCATAAGATCAAGGAGAGCATCGATAAGGTGGTTCGCAGGTGGGGCGGGAATTTTTTTGTGAGAGTCGGCGTTGACTGGAAGAAAGAGATCAAACAATGGAAGGAAAACGGCGGTATGGTCGTACATCTCACGATGTATGGCTTGAATTTACCTGACGCGATCGCTGAGATGAGAGGGCGCGACCTCATGATCGTCGTCGGCGCGGAGAAAGTGCCGGCAAGTCTCTATGACCTTGCCGACCTGAATATCGCGGTTGGCAACCAGCCACATTCTGAGGTGGCTGCTCTGGCACTGGTTCTTGATCATCTGCAGGCTGGAAACGAGTTATACAAAGATTTCACCGGGGGCGAACGAAAAATCATCCCTACACGAAGCGGGAAACATGTGAAACCGATAAATCCAGCTGCGGAGCGTGTATGAAAGATATCCTTCAACCAATATCTATTTGTGCAGTTGATATGGCACATTTCCATATAACAACGCAATTTTTTCCAGCGTTTTGCTTGCGTAAGTCCACACCATCGAAAGGTATTCCGATGCCTCGAAAAATCTGGCATCGCTTCAAGAGCGAAACCTTTATCTTCTAAGCTCGTAACGTATACTGTGCAGACACTCGTTATGCCACGTGGTTTTCACCACGTGATTTAAGATGCATATAGCAACCAACGTTGCTATAGAAGGGTGAAGAGCGAGATGATCCCATCTTGCTTGATGAAGCCATGTATACAT
>JAYEGZ010000036.1:0-4874 GCA_034659315.1 Methanobacteriota archaeon | reverse complement strand
CAAATCTGCTAAGGATTGACTCATACCAGTTCCTCTTGTCTTCATGTATTATTAGCACCCCCATCTTTTATGATCATATTCATGCCTACGTCGCCACTAATTGATGCACCGCCGCCGCCATCAATTTTTCGCCGTCGGTCTGCGATTGTTTTAGTTTTGATTCGAGTTCGTCGCAGAGCGACATGAGCTGGTCAACTTTGGCGACGATGCGGCGCTGTTCTTGGAATGGAGGCAAAGCCAATGGTATCGAATTCATTTTTGTCTGATTCATCTTTGGCTGTGCAGTACCCGTTACGTAAGGAGTGAGGTCAATAGCATTGATAAATATTTCAAGATATCTTAAAAAATCCAAGGAAATGCCATCTAAAACATGAGCATGATTGTTTACCCAATATTTTCCTTTAGCTATAAATGCAATAGGGGTGGAACGATTAATCAGGTTTGCACCGTCTTCTCCTATCAATAGTAAAGGTTTGTCGAACAAATAATTGTCGATTTTATCAATTATCCCAGAAGCCCCATAGTAATCATATATTTTTTCAAGAGTACTACGCTCTTCTTTTGACACAGGAATGCGCTCACCATCACGATTAAATGTGACATCCCCAAATCTTAACCATTCCCAACTTTCTGGTATTTCAAAAAGAATTTCACCCATCTCAACGAGAGACAAAGGCTTTGACTTCCTGATTTTCTTTTCCTTCATCAACCTCACCTTCTCAGCCTTCATCCTCTCCAGCAGCACCGCAAACCGCACATTGAGATCGCTGCGAGACCCCGGGTGTCGGCATATTTTTATTAGGTTTTTTCATCGAAACCTAATTTTAATAGGGCAACTCTTTTATAGGCCTAACAGCCACGTTTTGAAGCGATTCAATGATTTAAACAGATATAAAACGATCAAACAGGCGGAATTATGACAGAAAAACAAAAAGGTAAGAACAAAAGTATCTATAAAGAACGCAGAGCGAAGGGATATCTGGTAGCAGGCTCACTCCTCCTTGTCATCCTTCTTGTAATTTCAGGATCAGGGTGCATCTCTCCGGACGCAGGTACGCAAGAAGAACCGGAAAAAACACCTGAAAAAATGGATAAAATCGTGATCTCAAGTCCCTTTTCCCCGCTCATCATGCCTATGGCTTATATCGTCGAGAATGACATGCTCCGGGACGTAGCAGATGAAACAGAACTGGTTGTGTGGAATAACCCGGACCAACTACGGGCGATGATGACTCAGGAGCAGGCGCAGTTCGTATCGGTACCAAGCAATGTGGCAAGCACCTTTTACAATAAAGGAACTGATCTCAAATTGCTGAGGGTCTCTATCTGGGGCGTCTTCTACATAATCAGCATCAACACATCAGTTGAGTCGCTTCATGACCTTGAAGGCGAGGAGGTCTACGTTCCCTTCCGTGGAGACCAGCCAGACCTCGTCTTCCAGTATATCTGCCAGCAGGCGGGAATAGACCCATTCGAGGATTTCCAGATCCAGTATGTGGCATCGCCACTCGATGTCACCATCAACGTGCTTTCGGGAAATGCAGAACATGCGTTTACGCTTGAACCGGGAGCAGCGGTTGCTATTATGAAGGCGGAGGAGCAGGGACTCGTTGTTGAGCGGGTAATCGACATACAGGCGGAATGGGGTAATGCAACAGGACAGGATCCAAGACTCCCGAACGCAGGAGTTGTAGCGCTCCCGAATATCCGGGATCATCCGGAAGCAATAGAGGCTTTCTGTGAGGCTTATGATGAGGCGGTTCTGTGGTCAAACGAGAACCCCCACAAAGCGGCACTTCTGGCTGCTCGATATGTGGAGGGCGTGAATGCGGAAGCTTACGAGGAATCCTTGAACTACACGATCTTTGAATCGGTGAGTGCAAAGGAATCAAGAGAGGAACTTGAAACAATGTTTACCTGTTTCATGGACCTTAACCCTGCCACCATAGGCGGCAAGCTTCCCGATGACGGGTTCTACTATGAGAAATGAGAAATGAGAATCCCCATTCTTGAAGCGAAGGTCGGTTACGGCATTCTGGGGGCTCTTCTCTTCAGCCTCCTGTGGCAGATACTATCGGCAGTCTCCCATGAACTGATCATCGCAACGCCTGCTGATACGCTGCTTGCACTGGTTGAAATGGTTAAAACCGAGCGTTTCTGGAGTAATCTGGCGATTACGCTTGAACGATTCGGCGCAAGCCTACTCTTAGGGGGTCTGGTGGGTTTTGTTCTCGGACTCTTCGCCGGGCTTAATGAGAACGTGAGACGCGTGCTCGAACCGATGCGCTGGTCCCTGATGAGCATGCCACCGGTCGTTCTTGTGACTGTGAGCATGATCTGGTTTGGCATGGGGAGCGCGCAGACCATCTTTGCGACAGCACTTCTGATCCTGCCGATCATGTATGTTAACACGATCGAGGGCATAGAGGCGGTGGACTCGAAGATTCTGGAGATGGGCGTGGTGTACAGGGCAGGTTTCCCGACACTCCTGCGAGACATCTACCTGCCGGGAATCGCAGGTCCGGTCATTGCAGGGCTCACCCTCTCAGCAGGGCTTGCGGTCAGAATCGTTGTTCTGGCAGAGGTTCTCGGAGCATATAGCGGCGTAGGCTATGAGTTCGCACTCGCAAGAACGAATCTGGAGACTCCGGAGATCTTCGTATGGATCATCGTATGCCTTCTTATGGTGGGCGTCTTCGAGTTTGGCATCTTAAATCCCACAATGAACCGTATTATGGGCTGGAAGAAGGGGGTGGAGTTCGGATGATTGAGTTTAACAAAGTGTGCAAGTCATGGAACAATCGCAGCATATTTAACGGACTGACATTTGAGGTTGGAATGGGTGACACCGTCGGACTTCTCGGCAGGTCCGGCATCGGAAAGACCACCATACTCGGGATGGTTGCCGGGCTGATCAGCCCTGACTCCGGAACGATCGTGGTCAAGAGTCCGCGGATCGGGTATATCTTCCAGGAGCCGCGTCTGATCCCATGGAAGACCGCGCTTGAAAACATCTGTTTTGGTCTGAAAGCAACAGGACTCAGTAATACCGAAGCAAAAGAGATCGGCATGGAATATATCAAGAAACTGGATCTTGAAGGCTTTGAGAATTACTATCCTGCCCAGTTGAGTGGCGGGATGCAGCAGCGTGTATCGATCGGGAGGGCGTTTGCGATCAACCCCGAAATCCTCCTGATGGATGAACCGTTCAGCAGTCTTGATCTCGGGTTGAAGGACGCCATGCTCGGAATCGTTCGGGATATGCTGACTCGTAAGCCTCCTGCGCTCCTCTATGTCACCCACGACCCGGAAGAGGTCTCCGGATTGGTAAAGCGACTCCTGCTCCTCCATGAGGGTGGAAGACTTCAGGAATTGCCGATGGATTCGCATAGATCGTTCAAAGGGATGCTGCGAAAGAGATTTTGCAGAAACACAGATATGGGCAGACACGACAGATTTGAGAACTAACAACAACAGGTGATAGATCATGGAAAACACAGTACTTATTAAAAACATCGTATTCTCAGAGCCGCACGTCTTAGTAGACCTTGTGAATTACGGAGAAGGACGGGTCGTCAGCAGGACGCTTGCGCAGAACAAAGGCGTGAGCATGACGCTCTTTGCCTTTGACACGGGCGAGGGCTTGAGCACGCATTCCGCACCAGGAGACGCTATGGTGCAGGTTCTCGACGGAGAGGCAGAGATCAACATTGGCGGCAAGGAGATCGTTGTCAAAACCGGGGAGGTGGCAGTGATGCCGGCAGATGTTCCGCATTCCCTTGATGCCAGAGTGCCGTTTAAGATGATTCTTACGGTTGTTAAGAAGCCAAAAGGTTGATCGAGGATTTTAGGGGCTGCGGAGCAGAGCAATTTTGGGGGGCGACAGCGTTCTGCATACACTCAATGTTAGCTGACCCGACGGAAGATGCGCAACAATAGATTTTTCTCCGCAAACTCTTCGCTCCTTCTGCGGTTAAATTCCCTGTTTGATTACTGTGTGTCCCGGATCATGGATAGTTCTGGCATAGAGGGGGTCTCATGATAGTGGTTTATGTACCTGAGTGGTCACATCTTCGTAAGCATCTCTTTGAATGCCGCCCCCGCGTTCCGAAGGTCTTCTTGATCCGGGTGGGTGCTTGCCCTTTCATGCAGGTCGACTCGTTCGGGTGTGAGTGCATGTGGGTGGTCCGGTGGTAGCTTCTCAAACATCTTGATCAGTTTTGGAGCAACCTTTCCCTGACTTATGAAGTGCCCGATCAGGTCATTGTTTGATCTAACCATCTCACTCGCATGTTTCATGCAGTCATTTGCATGTTCGGAGTCCGGATCTGCACCCAGTGTCATAAACAATCCTACATTCTTCCCATTGATCGTTCTCAGGTATTCCTGAGCCTTCTTGTCAGGCAGCCCCTTATCAACCCAGAATCCCAGTACTATGAAATCATAGTCCTCAAAATCCGGATTGTCTTCAACAGGAGCGATTTTTGATCCTTCAGGCATGATCTCATAGATCGCATCCGCTATCTTCTTTGTGTTTCCTGTCCTGCTCGAATATACGACCAGCGTTCGCATTTTTGATCACCAGAATACCATTAGCACTGAATCGTTTTTTCACCGCATCTCCGCGCCGGGAACGCTGTACCGGTGCCGGTCTTCGTACTCCTGTTTTTTCGCGGCGTTCCAGCCGGATACTGCCTGCATATACCCGGTGACGCGTGAAATTTGATCCACGCAGTGTGACCCGCATGTGGGGCACATCGGTTTTTCACATACGGGGCATAATTCGGTGTGACCGGTCACATCAAGGCACCTGCCCTTCTGCATCGCGTACTGATGCACAGGGCATTTCGTGGGGGTGACTTCAGAGAAGTCTT
>JAYEGZ010000035.1:0-4922 GCA_034659315.1 Methanobacteriota archaeon | reverse complement strand
TACTTAGGTAAAGTCCCGGACTTACGATTTCAACGCGATTGTCAAGAATAAAGATGCGTATATTGCTGGAAATAAAATAATTGCGGTGAACGATTGCATTGATGAGGGCTTCTTCTAAGGCTATTTGCGGAATTTCAAGAACGCCAGTTGTGTTAAAGTGCTGTTCTTTCTATATCCATCGAAGATTATTTATCAAAAACGATCGGCTGGCTTCAAATATTTTAGGGCTGCTGCCGCTGATATCGCGACTGTCTTTATATTCACCCCCCAGATCAATGTAAATGAACTCAATCACCCCTCCCACGATTTTGCCATGCCATAAACCTTATATACTATAACATCGACAGTAACATACCGCATTCCCACAGGAGGACGCGGGCTACAGGAGACGTGAGAGATGAATCGAAACATAGGAATAGCAACGGCCATTTCGCATCCCTGCGATGGCACCGGTTCAACCGGCATCCGCAGGCGATTCGGACGGAACACAACACTCGCCGGGAGGTATATACAATGAGACAGATAGCAATGTATGGAAAGGGCGGCATCGGGAAATCGACGACCACCCAGAACCTGACTGCAACGCTTGCCGATATGGGCCACAGTATCATGCAGATCGGGTGTGACCCGAAAGCAGACTCAACACGGATGCTCATGGGTGGAGTGAGACAGCCAACCGTTCTTGACACGCTCCGAGAGGTGGGGGCAGAGAACGTGGAACTCGACGAGATCCTGCACACAGGATTCGGCGGGATTCGATGCGTCGAGGCAGGAGGACCCGAGCCAGGTGTCGGCTGCGCTGGAAGAGGTGTCATCACCGCGATAAAACTGCTTGAGGCACTCGGAGCTTATGACGAAGATCCCGACTTTGTCTTCTACGATGTCCTTGGTGACGTTGTCTGCGGCGGTTTTGCTATGCCGATGCGTGAGGGCTACGCAAAGGAGATCTACATCGTGGCGTCAGGCGAGATGATGGCGCTCTATGCTGCAAACAACATCTGCAAGGGTATTGTCAAGTTCGCAGAAGAGGGTGAGATCAGGCTCGGCGGCATCATCTGCAACAGCCGCCAGGTTGAGAACGAACGTGCACTGATGGAGGCGTTCGCAGAGCGCATCGGAAGCAAGCTCATACACTTCGTGCCAAGGGACAACATCGTCCAGCAGGCGGAGATTCGGAAGAAGACCGTGATCGAGCACGATCCGACCTGTGCTCAGGCAGATGAGTACCGTACACTTGCCAAAAACATCCTCGAAAACGACCTGTTCGTGGTCCCTGAGCCGATCACAATGGATGAGCTTGAGGGCATGATGACCGAATTCGGAGTTGTGGACTAACAATAGGAGGGATGATATCATGCAGATGATAAGAGCAATCATACGACCTGAAAAGGTGGATTCTGTGGTGGATAGCCTTGATGCAGAGGGATTCTCTTCATTCACGAGAATCGACGTCTTTGGCAGGGGCAGGCAGAAAGGTATACAGATCGGACCGACCGTCTACGACGAACTGGCAAAGGTGATGCTGATGGTCGCGGCAGATGACGAGAATGTGGATGAGATCATCAAGATCGTCGAGGATGCTGCACGGACCGGGAGTTTCGGCGATGGCAAGATCTTTATAAGCCCGATCGACGAGGCGTACACGATTCGTACCGGCGAGAGAGGTCTGTAGAGATGAAAGAAGTGATCTCCCTGATCAGGATGAACAATATACAGGCAACAAAAGACGTTCTGGCAGATGCTGGATACACCTGCCTCACCGCCACCCTCGTCTACGGTCGCGGCAAGCAGAAAGGACTCTACATAAGCCCGCAGGGGAACGTATCGCCCGATTCAAAGAAGGCAGCGATTCGTTTCATCCCGAAGAGGATGCTTAACCTCGTTGTGGACGATGAATCCGTCCTCCGGGTGGTTGAGCTGATCATGCAGGCTAACCGGACCGGAATGGTCGGCGACGGGAGGATCTTTGTCTGCCCTGTGAACGAGGCGGTCCGTGTCCGCACAGGAGAACGAGGCGATGATGCATTGTAGACGTTTGTTTAGCGAACCACAAGATTACACAGATTCTCACAAGATCTCTGTGCCAATCTCGTGTAATCTCGTGGTTTTATGGAATAGGAGGAAATCATGCCACTGACACTACTTGAGTGCGACATACCAATACCCGAACGAGAGAAGCACACATACATCAAAAAGTCGGGCGAAACGATCGTTCCGATGTGCAATGTCCAGACAACGCCAGGAGACCTGACTGAGCGCGGCTGCACCTATGCAGGATGCATGGGTGTGGTCGGGGGACCTGTAAAAGATGTAATACACCTCATCCATGGACCGATCGGCTGCGCCTTCTACACATGGGGTGGAGGTCGCAGACAGAACTTGTCAGACAACACCGAGTTTCACAGGAAGTACTGCTTCTCAACCTCGATGCAGGAGTCAAACGTCATCTTCGGCGGCGAGAAGAAGCTGTACAACGCGATTCTCGAAGCTTATGAGCGGTTTCCCGCGGTAAAAGGCGTGTTTGTCTATGCGACATGCGTGATCGGGCTCATCGGAGATGACATAAACAAGGTATGCAAGACCGCAGCAGAAGAGATCGGAGTTCCTGTGATTCCGTTCAGTTGCGAGGGTTTTAGGGGTGTCAGCCAGTCGCTCGGGCACCACATCGCAAACGACGTGATCTTCGATCTCATCGTTGGCACAAAGGAGCCTGACGAGGTCACACCGTATGACATCAACATCATCGGGGACTACAACATCCAGGGCGACCTCTGGATAATCGAACCGCTCTTTAAGGCGATGGGGCTCCGGATTCTCTGCACGTTCACGGGGAACGCATCGATCAATGATCTTGCAATGGCACACAGGGCGAAGTTGAATGTCGTGCACTGCCAGAGGTCAACCCCGTATATCAGCGAGCTGATGAAGGAGAAATACGGAGTTCCATACATGCCAGTCTCCCTATTTGGAATCGAGCAGACATCAAAGGCTCTTCGTGATGTAGCAGCCTTCTTTGGTCTTGAAGATAAGGCGGAGGAGGTCATAGAGAGTGAGGTTGCAAAGATACTGCCTGAAATTAAGTATTACAAAGAACAACTCCGTGGAAAACGAGTCTTCATCTATCAGGGTGCGCCTCGTGCGTGGCACTGGATCAAGCTGATGGAGGAACTCGGAATGGAGGTAGTAGGCGCTGCAACGACGTTCGGACACACCGATGACTATGAGAAGATCATCGAACGGATCGGCGATGGCGCCCTTGTGATCGACAACCCGAACTCAGTGGAACTGCGGGAGATTCTCATTGGATACAAGCCCGACCTCTTCATCTCGGGACTCAAGGAGAAATTCCTTGCATACAAACTCGGGGTGCCGTTTGTCAATGGTCACTCGTACGAGAGAGGACCGTATGCCGTGTACAGCGGATTTCTGAAGTTCGCAAAGGACATACACACGACGATCAACCATCCGGCATGGAAATTAATAGAGGGAAGAGCATGACTCAGGCAACAGCGAAAGCGAAAACAGAGACAAAGACGAAAACAAAGAAAAAAGCAGAGGTAAAGAGATCGGTCACGATCAATCCGGGCATGATATGCCAACCGATCGGTGCGATGCAGGCGGTGCTCGGCGTACACGGTGCAATCTCGCTTGTACACGGATCGCAGGGATGCGCAGCCTATCCAATGCGGATGTTCAATCGGCACTTCCAGGAGCCGGTCGAGATCGCATTAAGTTCGCTTGGCGAGGACGCCGCGGTCTTTGGCGGAGCAGACAACCTCATCAAAGGAGTACACGCGCTTGTGGCAAGGAGGCAGCCTGAACTGATCGCAGTTCTCACAACCTGTCTCTCAGAGACGATCGGGGATGATGTCAATGGAATCCTCCGAAAGATCGATCTGCCTTCCACACTGGTACCGGTGCACACACCGAGTTATGTCGGCTCCCATGTCACAGGATACGACAACGCAGTGAAAGCACTGGTAACACATCTTGCAGAGCAGACCGGACCCAACAGCAAGATCAACATCGCTGTCGGGCTCTTGAACCCGGGAGATATCAGGGAACTCAAAAGTATGCTTGCCGCGATGCGAGTCAAAGTGATCATCTTAACAGACATCTCAGAGACGCTTGATGCACCGCTGATACTGCCAAGACCGCGGTTTCCAAACGGCGGGACAACGCTTGCCGAGATCGCAGACACAGCAAACTCGATTGGATCGATTGCACTCTGCAAACATGCAGGCGGAGCGGCTGCAAAGTATCTCGCAAGTAAGCACAAGGTTCCGATGATCTCGGGTTCATGCCCGATTGGCGTTGCCAACACCGACGCGTTCCTCGAGAACGTGAGCCACCTCACGGGAAGACCGATTCCAGATGAACTGCGAAAGGAGAGGGGACGGCTCATCGATGCGATGATCGATGTACAGTTCAAGATCGCGCAGAAGAGGGTTGCGATCCACGCAGACCCTGACGTCGCATCCGGCATGGCACGGTTCGTGCATGAACTCGGAATGGAGCCTGCGATCATTGCGACCGGAACAGAGAGCAAGGAGTTTGTTTCGGATGTGCAAGCGGTCGCAAGCCAGACCGGGCACGAGATCAAGATCATCTCGGGATGCGACCTCTATGAGCTGCATGAGGCTGTGAAGGCGGTCGGCGTCGATCTGCTGATGGGGAACTCGCAAGCGGCATACATTGGAGACGATGAGAAGATCGCTTTTGCGAGGATCGGGTTTCCGGTGTATGATCGGGTTGGCTACCAACGAAGAGCGATCATCGGGTACGGCGGCGGGATCAATCTTGTCGATCGGATTACGAACGCGGTTCTGGATCATGCGGACGCGTAGTCGAGCGCAGGCACTGTTCGGGATGGGGTTGCTCATCCTGGCGGTGCTTTGTGGTGGGGGGTTCGTATTTTTATA
>JAYEGZ010000034.1:10371-17974 GCA_034659315.1 Methanobacteriota archaeon | reverse complement strand
GATATACATTTCCACAGAAAAGCGAGTGAGAAATGCCCTTCCAGGATTGGAAGACAGTTTTTGATCAAACTTTTGTGAAAAGTTTGGTGAATAGTTTGCGAGTAAAAAAACCATACTTGGTTGGGTTGGCGATATACTATGAAAGTCTCGACAAAAACGGAATCAACAGGCGTAATCAGGGTTCAGTGCGGTCGTCATCAACACGAGCTTCATCATCATCAGCCGCGGGCATATCATCACCGCCACTATCCCCCGCGCTTCCGGAAACCTCCCCGGATAACTCCTTAATCGATTTTGCCATCTCAGCCAGTTCCTCGTTTCCGGGATCGCACTCACCGACTTTCACAAGCATCTCGGCAGCTTCCACATATCTCCGTTTCCCAAGCAGAATCCTTGCAAGATGGATACATGCATTCACATTGTCCTGTTGGATGCGGAGAATCTCGTTATACTCGTATTCCGCTTTTTCATCGTTTGTTTCGTACAGCAACCGTGCAAGATTCTCTCTTGCAAAAATATAGTTTGGATCAAGCCGTATTGCCACGCGATATTCGTGTTCAGCATCTGCTGTCTGGTCAAGGTCCTGAAGCAGACTTGCAAGGTTGTTGTGCGCCACAGGATTATTTGGATCTAGCCTGAGGCTGGTGTCGTACTCGCCTCTTGCATCAGTGAGCCGATCGCACAGTTGATAGGTCATGGCAAGAAGCGTATGTAAATGTGCGTCGTCAGGTGCTTGTTGCAATAATGCCAGCAACTCGCGGATTGCTTCGTCATACCTGCCCGCATTCTTAAGCATCATCGCAAAGCCCTTGCGCGCGTATGTATGTTCGGGATGCGCGGAGAGGATGTTGCAGTACTCGACATCGGCTTTCGCATACTCGTTTCGTTTGCTCAGCAGGTCTGCAAGATTAACCCGTGCATGGACGTATTCCGGATCAAGAAAGATCGCGCGCTTGAAATGCTTCTCTGCCACATCCAGATTTCCAAGCTCCTCTATGATCACGGCATAGTTGTTGTGTATGGCTGCGTTCTTCGGCTCGATGCGCAGCGCTTCATCGAGAGTATCTCTCGCATCATCGAGTTTGCCCTGCTGGTGAAACAGGTCCCCAAGATTCGAATGAAACTGCGCAACAAACGGATTTAAAAATATGGCACGTTCGTACTCGCGTTCTGCCACATCCAGCTTCCCCTGCTCGTGCGCAGCAACCCCGCGCCTGAACCGCTCAAAAGGATCGTCTCCGAAGAGTTTCATAAAGTCAAACATACCGGTTATGATTCTCCGCCCGAACCCGCATCCGAAGCCTCTCCCGAATCATCACCAAGCAGTGAATCCACGGGTGTTCCGCCATAGTTTGCGATTGTTGTGTTGATCTGGACAATGTCCCCGGCTATCTCAGATCCCCTGATCGATCGCCGCTTTCTAAGACCACCATCGCTCGGATGAAACCCACACCCTCCGGTTACAAGGAGTTTTCTCCGCATGGATCCTGGAAGCGTGTTGCGCATTGGAAACCCGCCTTTATCAGATCCGCCTGTAATCTTCAGTGTGTACCCGGCAAGCCCGACCACATTCCCATCGACCTCGCCACCGATCGTTTTTCCGATGAATGTGCTGGCAGACGCGCCAGATACTTCTAACTGGTATGCTTTTCCTGTTTTTGTGTCTGAAACAACGACTCTAAAATCTGGCATATCTCAATTCTCCTATGTTTCTTCTATTTTTGTATTCCATGAACTCAATTGTTCTGGAATGCTATGGGATATGAAATATGAGACGAATCCTTATATAAGTGTGCCCACCGATCTACAAAAGGATCATGAACATCAATGTAGACCTGCATATACACTCGAAATACTCGATGGCGACATCTAACAAGATGGATGTTCCAACCATTGCACGAGAAGCAGCTAAAAAGGGAATTAACCTCATAGGAACCGGGGATTGTCTGCACGCAAAATGGCTGGACTCTATCAAGAGATTGCCAGAGTCAGACGGGATATTTTCATTGAACGATACGTCTTTTGTGCTTACGGTAGAGATCGAAGGAGCTCACCGGGTTCATCATCTGCTCATCGTCCCGTCTATCTCCAAAGCGGAAGAGTTGCGTGAGCGGTTCATGAAGCATTCCCGTGACATCGATGCCGACGGGCGCCCCACTGTGAAACTGGGTGGTGCAGAGATCGCCGAGTACGCAAGAGATGCTGGCGCCATGATCGGACCCTGCCATGCCTTTACACCATGGACTGCTATGTATGCGTATCACGATTCGCTTGAAGACTGCTATCAGGACCTTGCAGGATATATATCATTTGTGGAACTGGGTTTGAGTGCAGACACATCCTATGCAGATCGGATTTCAGAATTGCACCGCCTGACTTTCCTTACAAACTCAGATGCCCACTCCCCCTGGCCCAACAAACTCGCCCGTGAGTTTAATCGGTTCGAGATGCCAGATATTACGTTTGGCGATCTGGAAAAAGCGATCCTTAGAAAGAACGGTTGTAAACCAGTGTTGAATGTCGGAATGTTTCCAGAGGAAGGAAAATACAATGAATCTGCATGTATACGATGTTTTAAGCGATACACGCTCCAGGAATGTCTGATAAAGAAATGGAAATGCACATGCGGTGCAAGAATCAAAAAAGGAGTTCGCGACAGGGTAAATGAACTCGCAGATCTTCAGGCACCAAAGCATCCGGATCACCGACCCGAATATCTTCATTTGATCCCGCTTGCCGAGATCATTGCTCTTGCGCTTGGACATTCGAGCCCGTACACCAAAACGGTGCAAAGCGCGTGGAATGAATTGATAAAAAAACCCGGCAGTGAGATTGCGGTGCTGGTGGATGCTGATATAGCGAGTCTGGGCGGAGACCCGCGGATTGTGGATGCGATCAGGGCATTTCAGGAAGGAAAAGTGATTATTACTCCTGGCGGTGGCGGCAAGTATGGGAGTGTTGAACTACCTACTGGTGGCAACGGTAATGTGGAATTAAATCATTATGTCGGCAAAACAGAAGAGACGCCTGCCCAGCGATCCCTGTTTGATTATGTAGACGCGTGAATGCACAAATTAATGCATGAATGACCGTTTCGTGAGCGCACGATTGCAAGGACGGTAGGAACACAATCTTCCGTGTGGATCAGTTCAGTTCCAGCTTGCCCCACCAGTCCCATTCCTCAACGCCAAAGAACTCCGATGCCTCGTAAATGTCCTCGAACAGGTGGTCACAGGTAAAGTATCTGGGGTCATACGTAATCATCTCCGCGCCAAGGCTCCCTTCCATTGCGCTGATCGTTGGCTCGATCGCCAGGTTATTCCCGCCGCGCAGTGGAACGATGACCCATGCATGACCATACCCACCTTCCCAGTTGTCTTTTGTGGCGATCTGTGCAGTGACGTTGTGACATTCGAGCTTCCATTCGATGTATGCAGCCATCTCTGAGCAGTCAAAACTGGAACATGCATACGACGTGAAAAACCCCTTGCCAAGCAGCCGCTTCACCTCGTCAGGCGTGTTCTGAAAGTTTGTTTTGTCCAGATAATACGGATCAGGGATCTCAGAAAGATCGACTTTCCCGGAAAAGGTTGTATCTATAGTGCCGGTAGTACTTGCAGTACCGGGCGAATTGATACGAGTAGAAGGATCCGGAACCGGGGATACGAAATTATCCACCTCTCTGTTACGTGCATCGACGTTGTCATTGAAACGATCGATATTGTCGTGGAACGCTTCCATAAATTCCCCCACTCTTATAATATGGTGCTGTGAATGCACATCATCCCCATCCGCGATATACTCGCATGCCAGATTCAGATCGAACGTGGATTGATTGATGTTTCGTTGAAACGCCTGTAAAATAGCCAGTTGAGCTTCGTAATACGCCCGGTCTGATTCGAAGAGCGACGTATTCATGACAAGCACTGCATGTACCATAACCAATGACGCATACTCATCATTCTGCATCACAGTCTGTATGCACCATACCTGACAGGCGGCGTAATCGCGATCGTTAAAAGCGTTGATGGCACCGTTCTGAGACTCGATTATGACTCCCAGATGATCGAGTGCCGCAGTCTGGCTTTCTGCCAGTTCGATCAGATCCGAACGGTCCGAAGCCGGAGTTCCACCCGACTGGATGCAGCCGACGCAGAGGAGTGCACATAGTAATATCAGCAGCGCCCCTGAATGTGTGTGTTTGGTCATGGTTTTTTGCCCGAGAGATGCAGGATTGGGTGCAGGTAGAATCTGCTATGCTATATTTCGCGGTTGCTCTAAATATCTTTGCAAGTTTGTAACCGATCCGGACGCCTGAGAACAAGTCCGCGGTTGGTTGAGCACGCCCATATACTGATAATATTAATAACACCTGCTGTCAAAGATGACCTGATGAAGAAATATTCAAACTCTGCTATATTCGCGATGGCTCTTGCTGCTTTTATGGTGCTTATAATGGTAATATCGCCGCTGGCATCGTTCTTCTGGGGGAGTAATGGTGACGAGGATCCTGCTGGACAGGCGGACCTGCCCACAACGATGCCGACGCCGGACAATCGCCGCTCACTGGGCGAGGTTGGACAACTCATCAACCATCCGTTTGATTCGATCGCTGACGGGCTTGATATGAGTCCGCCGGGAGCGGTCATCGCAAACTATGTCTGTACCGACGATCTGGAAGGGACACCGATGGAGTCCTTGGTATATACCACCAAACAGTACGATCTTTATGGCACAGACATCTCTAAGGCATATCGTGCTGCGTTCTGGGATGGTACGCAGCTTGAAATGGATAAATTAAGCCCGAGAAAGTTTGCGTTTGGGTTTATTCCCGCGCCGATCTCATATCAGGGTTATCCTGTGTTAGTCCGGAACAAGGATATGTGCAGCATCATGGGCGATCCTTGCATCCTTGGTCCCCGGAGCAAGGTTGAGGCGGCGGTCGATGTGATCGATGATGAGAATGCATCAAACTCATATCCGCCATTCAGTGCACTGCTCGAGCAGGTAGACCTTGATGCGCCGTACCAGATCGTGGCGCAGAATTCGCGGGTTGCACACCAGTATTACGACGCTGTGCGTGTGGCAGGCGACAGATGCGAGCGCACCATCACCTGTATAGGGATTACGGAGAATGCGACTGCCTGCTTAAACGAGCTTGCAGCAAACACAACCGACAGCATCGAGTGCGATATTACCTTTGATCAGGGCGATCTGAATTTCACGATTGCACGGATCAGCGGGGACTTTGATGCGGTGATGGATGTGGAATGCCTGAAGCCATAATGCACATACGTAGCGTCAGGTTGTAGTGTTCACCGAAAAGACGGAAGCGGTAAAATGTATCCAATAGTGTCTAATCTCTGATCCACGCGATTCGGTTAAACATGGCATTCACGATCCCTCGGGACATGCCAACAAATGACCTGTTAAAATTCGTGTCATTTGTCCATTCGTGATAAAATCGGATGAGGGATCACAAAAAAACGAATCGCACATGTGATGTAGGGGGTCATCCCACTGTTATCTCCTTCCCTATTGGTTTCATGACGGTCTGCTCGAAGCAGTCCCTTGTTCCGGAACCCTGCTCACGCGAGACTACCATGATCCTGGAATCGGCACCTCCGACTGCTTGCCAGTTCGTGATCTCACCTGTGTATATGCCCTGCAACTGCTCAATCGTCAGATCGCTGATCCGGTTTTCCGGGTGTACCACGACTGCAACGCCGTCCTTTGCAACGCCATGCATCACGAGACCTGGGTGGGCTTCCTCTTCGGAACTTTTCACATCATGAGACGCAGTCCCAATTTCCACGGTACCGTCTGCAACCGACTTTACCGTGCGATGATCCGCCGCCCATCGGATACACTATGTCACCGGGGCGATGTTCCATAAAGACGCGTGCACACCCCTCGGCAATCGGAAGGACCGTTGTTGAACCTGAGACTGAGACCTGCAATTCAAGCGGCGATGCGCTCGCCCCATTCGTTTTATGATTGTTATCCGTACTGCCGATACAGCCCGATCCAAGTAACGAGGCGGTGACCGATGTGATCAGTAAAACCGCCGCCACCGTTCTACGTTGCAGAAATCCTGATGATGTAACTGGTTGTTTCATGGGCATGTCACCAAGAGTTGATGTATTCAATCGAGGTATGCATGGATTGCCCCCGTAAATATATGGATTATACCCAAACTTTGCGTACACTTGCACACTACCACAGATCAAAAATCAAACAACGACGTTTGCGACTTTTCCCGGGGTTTTGTGTCCTGTTTCTTATCAGGTTTTCTCGGTTCCATTTGTTTCACCGGTTTCACTGGCTTAGCCTTCTTTTCCAGCTTTCCTTGTGCCACCTTCGCACGAGATTCAAATCCACCGAAAATAGCAACCTCTTCCGGAGCTACAGCCTCAAACATCTCCTGTGCTTCCTGGTGAATAGTTTTCACCTTCTTTGTATCCTTCTTGCTGCCGATTACGTATGCAATTTCAGTGGTATCAAGATTAGTCCATGATGCAAGGCGTACCGCATAATCTCGATCCGCAGACAGTATCTTGACAACCGGGAGGAGGTTTAAACGCGCGTATCGCTGGGAAGTCTGGCACTGCACACCAATCTTCTCTGCTATCCCGTCCCGCACCTGCCGGCTTGTCCTGGTGCTCCTGAGCATACGCCACTTCGAGGGCGGCACGAACCGTGCGCCATGGTGCTCGCGGGACTTTGAGACCGTGACGCCTGACGTCATCATCGCGCCCGCATACCGCCACATCCGGTAGTTCTGGCGCAGGTGAACCCTGCCAAGAAAGATGTCAGCCCTCGAGAGTGCGTGCATCGCGCCAGCAACGTCATCACCGCGATACTGCGCAGGCAGGTTCTCGTCAATCCACTGGATAAGGTCATCAGGGGTCTCATCTATGCCATAAGTTGCGTTCAGTGCCTCTTTAATGTCTTTTCCTTTGAAGATCTTTTTCAACGCATCAAATATCGTGTCCCTTGAATCTCGTGACGATACAACCACGTCATCGCGGTGTAGTTCGTGCTTTCCCTGCGCTACCGCCTGCAGGTCGTTTATTGCACTCCTGACATCGCCGTGCGCAGTCTCTGCAATTTTCAGAAGAGCCTCCGGATCACAGGTGATCTCCTCGTTGTTGCATATCTTTCGTAGTAGCTGCGCTATCGACCTGCTTTGCAGGGAACGAAACACTATCGCCACGCACAGATTCTTGATGCTCGAGGAAACCCCGTACAGGTCGTTTGCTGTTAAGAGAATCGGCTGCGAGGTCTCTTTGATGATTTTAGCAAGCGCCTGCGCCCCGCCCCGATCGGCGTTGCCGTGTATGTTGTCAGCCTCATCAAGTATGATCAGCCGGGTGCCGCCCCCAAACGACGCGGTCCCGGACGCGATTCCTGCAACCCGTTTGATCGCTGTCGCAGTCCGCTGGTCGCTCGCGTTGAGTTCGATAACCTCCCAGTCAAAATCACGCGCAAGCGCATGGGCGGCCGTTGTTTTGCCGATGCCTGGTTTTCCGTGCAGGATCACTGCCTTCCGGTCAGGCACACCGTGCTGCCACTCTTTCGCCCACGCGCTAAGGTCGCTCAC
>JAYEGZ010000034.1:0-10271 GCA_034659315.1 Methanobacteriota archaeon | reverse complement strand
TAAATGAGTTTGGAAAACTCCTTTTCCGTGGTTGTAAGTTTTTCTCTTGCTTGCAATCGTTCTATCACTTCTATCCGTTCTTCTAAAAGCTCCTGCTTGCGTGTTTGTATGGCAAAATAACTTTGAGCGAAGGCGATTTGTTCTTTTCTTGGATCGCCGTTTTGAGCAATCAGATAACCGGCATACCTGGTGAGCAGTATGTCATCAATTTGTTTCGTCGCTCCTTTCGGCATGTTTATCGTTTTGTTGACGTCAACAAAATGATCAGATATATGTTGGTCAGAGTTCTCGCATGCGGTTTTTGCTTTTTCGACTACTTGAAGAAAGTTTCTCCATTCAGTATAGTTAAGTAGAACTTGCAAATCTCTTGCAAACCAGTATTCAATATCGTCTGTTTGATAAGCAGCACCTCCAAAGCTTATGTTTAGTTTAGCAACAATTTCTTTTTTCATAAGTTCCGCCACCTGAAGCAATTTTCATTATTTGATTCACCCCCCAAAACCCTTCCGATCACGCGGACCCGTCAGTCTCCTAAAGTCACCAAACTCCTGACTTAAGTACGGAGCCTACACCTCGCGGTTTGCCCCCCCAAAACATCCGCGCCCAATGGACTTGTATCACACCAGTCCTTCCGGATGTGAGATATGCTTCTCGGCAGTTCTCTTACGCCCCATATCTATGCAACCACACTTGCGCTGTACCCCTCAAACTCGCCCGAGATACTCATCGATAGCCCTCGCCGCAACTTTTCCAGCCCCCATCGCCGAGATCACAGTCGCAGAACCTGTGACGATGTCGCCGCCGGCAAATACGCCTGGCTTTGATGTTGCACCAGACTCATCCGCTCTGATCGTGCCGTACCTCGCAGTCTCAAGTCCGGGCGTCGTCATCGGGACAAGCGGATTTGGAGATGTGCCGATTGCGATGATCGCAATGTCGGCGGGGATGTTGTGCTCGGTTCCGGATAGTGCAACCGGTCGGCACCGTCCCGACTCGTCTGGCTCACACAGTTCCATATTGATGCATTCCATACCTGTTACCCAATTATTCTCATCGCCAAGTATCCGTATCGGGTTTGTAAGCAGTCTGAATCGTACACCCTCTTCTTTTGCATTGACAACCTCTTCTGCCCGTGCTGGCAGCTCATCCTCGCCGCGGCGGTATACGATTGTAACCTCATCTGCGCCAAGCCGGAGTGCACACCGTGCGGCATCCATCGCGACATTGCCGCCGCCGACAACGATTACACGGCTACCCTTCTTGATCGGCGTGTCAAAATCAGGGAAGAGGTACGCCTTCATCAGGTTCACACGGGTCAGAAACTCGTTTGCAGAGTATACGCCATTTAAGTTCTCGCCATCGATTCCGAGAAATGACGGTAGCCCTGCGCCAGTTCCCAGAAAGACGGCGTCGTACTCGTCGAGCAGTTCATCCACCGTATCGATCTTTCCGATGACCGAATTCAAGCTTATGTCCGCACCTATTTTCCGGATAAAATCGACTTCTGCCGCAACAATCGCTTTTGGCAGCCGAAACTCTGGGATTCCGTACACGAGAACGCCGCCAGCAGAATGCAGTGACTCAAAGATCGTTACCGCATGACCCATCTTCGCAAGCTCGGCTGCCGCTGTCAGCCCGGCAGGACCTGCTCCAACCACTGCAATGCTTCTGCCGGTTGGTTCTGGAACATCAGGGATCACGACTCCTTTTTTCATCTCATAATCAGCCACAAATCGCTCAAGCCCACCGATTGCGATTGGATCGCTATTTTTTTTCTTTCCGAGTATGCAGACCGCCTCGCACTGCGTCTCCTGCGGGCAGACTCGTCCGCAGATCGCTGGAAGCGAGTTTGTGCTCTTCAGCGTGCGAGCCGCCGCATTGAAATTGCGATCTGCAATCTGCCGTATGAAGAGCGGGATATCCACCTCTACCGGGCAGCCCTCAACGCAGAGCGGCTTTTTACAGTCGAGACAGCGCTTTGCCTCTGCCACCGCTTCTTCTTCAGAGTATCCGAGTGCAACCTCGTCGAAGTTCGATCTGCGCTCGGAAGGCAGTTGCTTTGCCATTTCCTGCCGTATTTTCGATTTTGATTCAGTGTTCATATCACTGGCTCCTCTCTGCTAACTTAGCCTCTGCTTTGCAGTCAAGTGCCTCTTTCTCTTCTGGCAGGTACATGGCAAGCCGGCTCATCAGCAGCGTAAAGTCAACCTCGTGTGCATCAAACTCGGGGCCGTCCACACATGCGAATTTTGTCTCGCCTCCCACGAGCACCCGACACGCACCACACATGCCGGTACCATCCACCATGATCGGGTTTAAGCTGACAACAGTACTGACATCAAACGGTTTTGTGACGCTGGCAACTGCCCGCATCATCACAGGCGGACCGATCGCAATCACTCTGTCGATCTGCCCGGTGTGTTTGCCAGGTTCACCATGCTCACAACGTTCGAGCAGATTCTGTACGACCTCGGTAACAAATCCGTGGTGTCCTTTTGTGCCATCATCGGTTGTGATGTGTAATTCGCTGCTCGCCTCACTCATCCGGTCCTCCCAGAACAGGATGTCTGCACTCCGCGCTCCAATTATCGAAATTACCCTGTTACCTGCACTTGAGAGCGCCCGTGCGATCGGGAAGATCGGCGCAATCCCGACGCCGCCGCCCACACACACCACGGTCCCGAATTTCTCGATTGTGGACGGGTTACCAAGCGGTCCCGCTACGTCGGCAATCGAACCGCCGGCAGCAAGCGATGCAAGTTGGCGGGTCGTCTTCCCGATCTCCTGGAAGATCAGGGTGATCGTGCCAGCTTGCACATCAAAATCAGCAATCGTGAGCGGTATGCGCTCTCCGGGCTCATTGATTCGTAGTATCACGAATTGCCCTGGCATGGCTTTCTTTGCCACCCGCGGCGCAGCAATCTCTATCTGATGGACCGTTGGGACAAGTTCATGTTTTGTTAATATGGTAAACGACATTGTGGATTCCTCATTTCGTGTGACATTTACCTAAATAATCCGCCCCAATCCAAAAAGATGTTGGTCAGATAGGTGGATAGGGTCTGCCCGGGTGACCTTGTGGATTCTACCGGTCAAATCCACCACATCATTAAGTATATCTCACATCCACACCGACTCTATGACCATGACCATGACTATAATACTGAAATTTTCATACGGAGGAATATAATGAACGACATTGGAATTGTTGCTGTCGGCGGATACAATGAGATGGGTAGGAATATGACTGCGGTGCATATCGGAGGGGATATTGTTATTTTTGACATGGGTCTTCGCCTCGACCGAATGCAGATCCACGAAGATGTGGAGATCGAACGGATGCACTCGCTCGACCTGATCCAGATGGGGGCTATACCTGACGATACCGTGATGAAAGAGGTGCCCGGCACTGTTCGTGCGATCGTCTGCACACATGGACATCTTGACCATATCGGCGCGATCTCAAAGCTGGCACACAGGTACCGTGCACCAATCATCGGAACGCCCTACACAATTGGCTTGATCGGGCAGTTGATCAAGTCCGAACGCAAGTTCACCGCAGAGAATAAACTGATTGAGATGAATGCTGGCGATACACGAGAGATTTCGTCAAAGATATCGATGGAATTTATCGGTGTGCAGCACAGCACTGTAGACTGCGTATTTGTTGCTTTGCACACGCCAAAAGGCATCGTTCTATATGCCAATGATTTCAAGATGGATCGGACACCGACGCTGGGTGTGCCGCCGAATATACAGCGACTCAAACAACTTGGCAAGGAAGGCGTCGCCCTGCTGATCACAGAAAGCACCAACGCGGCGATTTCAGGGAAGACGCCATCAGAACGTATCGCAAAAGACCTGCTCCATGATGTGTTGATAGGCACCGAGGAGACTGAATCAGGAGTTGTTGTGACCACTTTTTCATCGCATATCGCAAGAATCGATTCGATTATCAAGGTTGCAGAGAAGATGGGGCGGATTCCCGTACTGATGGGGCGTTCAATGGATAAGTATGTAAAACTGGCAAAAAGAATGGGATATGTTGAGCTTCCGGAGAATCTGGAGATATATGGCACGAAAAAGACCATAGACAAAGCGTTTGCAAGAATTGCATCAGCGGGAAAGGAGAAGTATCTTCCAATCGTTACCGGGCACCAGGGCGAACCGGGCGCAGTGCTTGAGCGGATATCGATGGATGGTACCGAATATAAGATTGAAAAAGGAGATAAGGTTGTATTTTCCGCAAACCCCATACCAACACCCGGGACGATTGCTAACCGGCACGCTCTTGAGACAAAATTGAAGATGCGTGGAGGCCGCATCTATGATGGTATCCATGTGTCAGGACACGCCGGTAAGGAAGACCACTGGGAATTATTGCGCGTGTTACGTCCTGACTACGTGATTCCGGCGCACGGCAACATCGTTATGCACGGTTCGTACATCGAGATGGCAGAGGATGCCGGATATGTGCTTGGAGACACGATTCATCTGCTTAGAAACGGGGAAGAATTACTTCTTGGTTGATATGACTGGCGTGATGAGATTAGCATGAAGAAATCACTTGAAAGTGAACTTGCAAAACGCAGCGACCAAGTTTATGCACATATCCGGGCTGATCGATATCAGAAGCGTTTCTTTCCGGAGGATGTCCGTGATTCAGTTTACCTGTACCTGAGCGGGCGGCAGGGAAAGGCGCTGCGCCCCGCGGTGCTGATGTTTTCGTGCGGTGCGGTCGGCGGTGACGAAGCGATTGCGATTCCAGCCGCCGCCGCAATTGAGATATTCCACACCTGGACACTGGTGCATGATGACATCATTGATCAGGATGAGCGGCGGCGTGGTGGATATGCGGTGCATGAGGAGTTTCGCAGGAGAGCGGTTGATCGCGGCTACATAGACCGTGATGCCGTGCGTTACGGCACCGCGATTGCGATACTGGCAGGAGACGTCCAGCAAGGGTGGGCAGTCTCGATGGTTGCGGAGCTGGCAGAGCGCGGGGTTGATCCCGGTGTCGTGCTACACCTGATCAATTTGATGGAGACTGATGTCACACTGACGCTGCTTGCAGGACAAGCTCTTGATGTGCAATATTCAAAAACTCCAATCGAATCGCTCGATGAAGACCTGATCATCGAGATGATGCGGAGAAAAACCGGTGTATTGTATGAGTTTGCCGGAAAAGCAGGCGCAATGATCGGACTTAACACAAAGGACGAGGAGAACGAACTTGTTCACTCAATATCCCGTTTCACAGGTAGATGTGGCACCGCGTTCCAGTTGCAGGACGATATTCTTGGCGTGACAGGGAACGCAGAAAAACTCGGAAAACCGGTTGGTTCTGACATCAGGGAAGGAAAACGGACGCTCATTATGTATCACGCGCTCACGAACGCTGATGCAGCGCAGAAGCGGTATATATACAGTGTACTTGGAAACAACAGTGCATCAGACGAAGAAGTCTACGAAGCAGTCGATATCATTCGTGAACTCGGAAGTATCGAGCACACAGAAGCGCTCGCTGACAGATATGTCAGAGAAGCAAGGGAATACATAAGAAACGTACCGGAATCTGAATATAAAGATCTTTTGTTGATGTGGGCAAGTTATATGATCAGACGTGATGTTTAAAGCTGCTCACCCTTTATACTCACCTCCGACCACCTCTCGTATCCGATCAGCGGTCTTTGGTCCGACCAACTCAACACCTTTGAGTTCTTCCTGGCTTGCTTGCATCACCGCCTCCACCGAGCCAAAATGCTTGAGCAAGTTCCTGGCAACGACCGGACCGATATTTGAGATTGCGGAGACGATATACTCCTGCTGCTCCGGAAGCATCATCGCCGACCGCTTTCCGTGCATCGCAACCTCCCGCCCGTGATCCTGCTGTTCCCTTTTCGCAATCGCTATGATCATTGCGGCGGTATCTTCTTCATCCCGGCTCATAATGACCGGCACGCTGAAATCGATCGCTATTGATGCGATTGCACCACGCACGGCATTTGGATGGATCTGCCTGAGATCATAGATGTCACCACCCTCGATTATAAGGATCGGTCGCTCATAAGTCCGCGCAAGGTCTGCGATCTGCCGGAAAAGGTCGCGCCGCCCGCTGATCAGCGAATCGAGAAAATCAGCCGTGGTCTTCCGCTCGATGCAGACCCGGTCACTGGGCACGTAATCTCCGACCTCAAGCGTCTGCATAATCACGTTGATGCCATCCTCCTCAAGAATCTGTGACACGCCTGACCGAATCTCCCTGTGATCAACATACACAGCAGGATTTTCCCCTGAAAATTCAACCATCATCTTTTGTTTGATTTTGTCTTCTAATATCTGATCTTTGGACATGTTCTCTTCTGGTGGATCTGCAAACTGCGGGACCGACTTTGACCCGCGCATGGCAGAGATCGTTGTCAGCATTTTCGACTCTTTCCGTGCGCTGATCCAGTAAGAAGCCTCATCTCTCGATCCTTTTGCAATCAGCACAACAATTCTCCCTGCACGTTTGCGCCCGGTCCTCCCTTTCCGCTGTATTGTCCGTATCTCTGATGGGACCGGCTCGTAGAATAGAACAAGATCTGTTGATGGGATATCAAGTCCTTCCTCAGCAACCGATGTCGCAACGAGCGTGTTATACTCGCCTGACCTGAACTGGGCGATAATCTCCACCTGTTGCTTCTGGGTCAAGCCCTTGTCATTGAGTTTGTTTGCCTGACCGACAAACCGGACTGCAGAGACGCCTTCTGTGCCCTTGAGTGCACTTACCACCATATCTGCGCTGTCGCGGAAGTTTGTGAAGACGATAGCCCTTGAATCAGGGTTACCGCGCAGCTGGTCTGCGACGATCCGCCGCACAGCGTCCAGTTTTGGATGATCTTCGGTACACAATACAAGCATCTTCATCGCGGCACGCATGTCCCGGTCCATGGCAAGACGTTTTGCAGCCTTGCTCCCGCTTCCTGATCGCGCTTCAGTGTTCAGGCGATCGAAGTATTTCCCGAGTGCGCCCGCCCCTTGCGTTTCTGCAAGTTCGATTGCGTGTTTGACCTTAAAGATCTCTGCAAGGATCGAAATTCCGGAGAATGCGTTCACATTACTCTTTTCGACCACCTGTGTATGTAGCTCGCGCTGCAGATCGAGCAGTTCACGCTTGGACGCACTCGCTACAACGATGAAATCAAGTTCTGCAAGTTTTGAGAACCGATCAGAAAGTACGCGCTCCATCTGACGCTTTAGCTCCCGGATCCGAGCAGGAACCTCGACGCGCACCCACTCAATCTCTTTGGCATACAGATAGGGGACTACATCAGGATCAGCCTCACTCTTCACTTCGACACGCTCGATATGGAGATTCTCGCAAACCTCTGCAATCGTTTCTGGATTGCTTCCTGGGCTTGCTGTGATCCCGAGAACCAGCGGAGACTCCGCATCCTTGAAATATCGTTCTGCTATGTAGACATAAGCGTATCTGCCGGATGCACGGTGCGCTTCATCGAATGTGATATGTACAACGCCGGAAAGATCGATGCGCTTTGCGCGGAGATCGTTTTCGATGACCTGTGGCGTAGAGACGATGACCTGCGCGTTTTTCCAGATCTCTGCCCGCTTTTCCGGATGGATACTTCCTGTAAACGTTGCAACCGCGCAACCAGGAAGCGCATGCCCGAAAAAATCGGAATGCTGCTCTACAAGTGGTTTTGTTGGTGAGAGGATTAGGGCTTTGCCCCCATGGTCGGTGAACCGCGCTGCGATCACCATCAGCGCAACGATCGTCTTTCCAAGCCCGGTTGGCAGCACGCACAGGCACGACTCTTTCAGCGCTGATGAGGCAAGCGCAAGCTGGTACAATCGCTGCTCGATTGTGTCTTTTCGGATCAGCGGGTGGGATATGTACCGTTTCATCACAGTATTATTGCAAGCTTCCGGTTTATCATGTTATGTCGCTAACATGGGTGTGCGAAACCAGTGTGCAAACACTCTGGAGATGGTGGAGTGGGCAGGTTCGCTATTTCCAGACCCGGCAGCTTAAATTAACACCCCAAAATGATGCAAAGACTTATCTAATATCACGTCATTTATATCTTTGGAGTGGTTTGATGGATCCACAGTATATATTTATCACATTTGCCGGTATTTCGCTCGTTGCAGGAGTGGCCGCCATGTTTCTCTGGGTCATGGTCTATCATAATGTGCAGAAAGGGTCTGTTGCATGGCTATTGCTCGCGCTCACCGCCATTTTCCTGATCACCGCCTCGATCTTCCCCATGATCACGATCCAGTATTCCGGAGACCGGGATGCAACCAACGCAATGCTCATGTTCATGGCATTCTGGAGTGTTGTTTACACAAGCGCGTTTGCGGGCGCCGGTTTTTTGATATACAGGGCGTTTCGGACCATTCCAAAGGAGTACGTCGGCGAGTTTCTCATGGAAGGGATGGTATGGTCTGTTCCGGAGGCTGACGAGTTGAGCAACCTCTTTGGCAAGTCGGTGCTGATCGAGTACACTCCTGAGAGCCGATATGAGGATGCGGTGATCGAGATCACGCTCCGGATATTTGGCGAATGCCGAAATGCGGTACTGGTCTCAAACGAGCCAAGAGTATCGGAGTACAAAGGCAGACTGCACGATCTGGTCGACATGGGCGCGATGAAATTCGTGGAGATCTCAGCAACAGCTGAAGAGATCAGTGAGAGCGATGGTATGGTCACCATGCCATTAAACCGGACTGATGAATTTGCTAACCTCTTTGGACAGCTCCCGGAGGGGCTCTGGGTCATATTTGAACCGATAAGCCACATTATTTCAGAACATGGCGTTGACAAAGCGTACGACGCCCTTTCAAAGTCTATTGAGATATTTTCGCATAAACAGTTCAATGTCGTCGGGCTGATCAACAAGGACGCACACGAAAAAGACGTGGTGAGTAAATTTGAGGGATTGTTCATCAATCAGGCACTACTCACCACAGACAAGATCCGGGTGCAGAAAGGCAAGAAGGAGGAATATATCCGGATGATTGCCGGTGAGCAGTTCTTTATTCATGCAGATGCGGAAGATGCTGACTGAGTGATATGCCTCTCGCGCATGATGCGCCTGCCCGTGGTCAGATGATACGTATGCCGGTGCAACAGTCTACATTGGGTGCAAGCCGCCAGGCAGGCTCCACAGGAAAACCAAACTCAAAACGGTAGCAGAAATAGCAAAATAGGCGAACGGGACAGGGTATCTAAAGCCCCGCCCACTATTCTCCTACTCTTTAATTACAAAACGGGTATTTACACCCTCTGCAAACCAAAGGACTGCAACAGTATGTCCGGATTGGCTGTACCACTTGCAATCGTCTTCTTGCTGTTAAGTTCGTTCACGATGATCTCTGCGGGTGCAAACATCGCACCATCGACCTTGAAGAAATCAAAGCCAGCTGCCTTAAACGTGTCATAGAATGGCTTCCCGTAGTCCCTTGAAGTCTCGGATGGAACCTTCTTCACATAGTCGGTCAGTTCATCGATATCAGGGTAATCGATGGTGTAATAGGTCTTGCCACCGTATATGATACAGTCGTTGGTCGAGCCCATGCACTTGGTGTCATCGCCCACGATCGGCGATATCGGAATAACCCCAAATCCGTGTTTGATCGAGGTGATGTCAAAGCCAAGATCGTGCATCTTGTGTATGCCGGTCTCAACAATTCTTGCGGAGATCTGCACAGATCCGGCTATCGAGGAGGTCGGTGCAGCCACTATGTACACTTCCTTCGTATCGACGCCGCACTTCGTTGCAACCTTGTCTACAACCTCTTCCGTTGGAAGCTTGTCGGCTTCAAGCACGAGGATTGCCTTGTCGTATGAGTCCTTGTACCCGATCTCTTCGTAAAGCTCCTTTGGATCCAACGAAAGTGCCCGCGCAGGACCTGAGCCCATTGCAAAGTATTTCCCCTCGATAATTCTCCAGCCCGCATACTGAGACGCCATACATGCGATGACCGGATTGTCGACCGATACCTGAATGCCTGCGACGGTGTGGTCGCCCAGCTGATATGGTACGTACTTCAGGTCTGCAAGGTCTGCAAGACACAGCCTTGATAAATACATTCCAGCGCCATACCCACCCGGCGCATTTATGCCCGCGTCCACAACGGTCGCGCCGTTGCTCAACTCAGATACTTCAATATGCAATTCCTCTGCATTATCAAGCATCTCTGAAAATGCCCTATATCCATATTTATTTACGCTGATCATTGAGATCACCAAAGTGTCCATAGAG
>JAYEGZ010000033.1:0-5242 GCA_034659315.1 Methanobacteriota archaeon | reverse complement strand
CTTGATGCGGTGCAGGATATGGCTCGGAAGGTCCGGGCTGGTAAACTGCGGGCTGATGACATCGATGAATCGGTTGTGTCACGTCACCTGTACACAAACGGCGTCGTTGACTCGGATGTCGATCTGATCATACGAACCGGCGGAGACATTCGCACCTCGAACTTTCTCCCGTGGCAGGCGAACGGAAGCGAGTGCGCAGCCTATTTCTGCGCGCCGTTCTGGCCCGAGTTTCGGAAAATCGACTTTCTCCGAGCGATACGGGTCTATCAGACGCGGGAGCACGAGCAAAAACAATCCGCACTGATCAGGACTGCTAATATGCTTGCAGCATGTGGGTCTGCCAAGGTGGGTGATGTTGTCCGCCATACCAGGGGCGCTATTAAGCATCGCCATCAGGGTCAATCACAATACTGACCCATTCCCGTACCTGTTGCGCTTCCAAGCTACCGATCTATTTTCGCCCGATCCGCGTATATATGGTAATCCCCAACAACCCAACACCAACTAATGCGACAGACACTGTGTTGCAGGTGGTTTCGAATATCCTGGCAATCGAGTGGGCGTGATCTGCGTCACCGGACTCGTTTGTCTGCATTCGGAGCTACGGTTGCACAAGTTATTTATCTGGAGCCAGACAACATGTGATCGTCATGTCAATGTCGATAGCACTTGCAGGGAAACCAAACTCCGGGAAATCGACGTTCTTCAAATCCGCGACTCTTGCGGATGTCGAAATTGCAAATTATCCATTCACTACCATTGACGCCAATCACGGAATCGGCTACGTGCGCACGGAATGCCCATGCACTGACCTTGATACCAGGTGCACAAACTGCCGAAACGGCATCCGGTTTGTGCCAATCGAGCTAATCGATGTTGCGGGTCTCGTGCCTGACGCCTACAAGGGACGGGGGCTTGGCAATGCGTTCCTTGACAACCTGCGTCAGGCGCAGGCGATCATCCACGTAGTCGATGCCTCAGGCGGAACCGATATCGAGGGCAACCCTGTGAAGATCGGTGAGCATGATCCAGTTGGGGATATCGAGTTTCTTGAACGCGAGTTTGCCTTGTGGTTATCTTCGATACTCAGCCGGAACTGGAACCGGCTATCAAAGAAGATACACGCAGAAAACCTGAAAGCAGAGGTTGTGATCTCTGAACAGCTCGCTGGCGCTGGCATAAGCGTCTCGCAGGCAAAAACAGCCCTCTTCCATTTCAACGAGAACTGTGTAAAGCCCATACATAAATGGGAGGATTCGGATGTGCAGGACTTTGCAGACCTGCTCCGCAGAGAGAGTAAACCCATGATCATCGCAGCAAACAAGGCTGATATCGCACCCGAAGAGAATATCCGGAGGTTGTGCGACCTTGGCTACACCGTGATCCCGACATCCGCCGAAGCAGAACTTGCGCTGCGCATGGCAGACCGGAGCGGCGCGATCTCGTACATACCTGGTGATTCAAGCTTCGAGATAGTCTCAAAAGATCTTACGGGTGCTCAGATTCAGGCTCTTGATAAGATTCAGGATATGGTTGGGGCGATGGGCGGAACTGGCATACAGCGGTGCATCAATGCGGCGGTCTTTGATCTCCTTGACCAGATCGTGGCGTATCCTGTCGAGGATGAGTCAAAATTCGCAGACAAGAAAGGAAATGTCCTTCCTGATGCTTTCCTGATGCAGAAAGGCAGCACAGCGCACGATCTTGCGTATCAGGTGCACACCGACATCGGAGAGGGTTTTCTACATGCGGTTGATGCCAGACGGAGGATGCGGATAGGAAGAGAGCTTGAGGACCGAGATGTGGTGAAGATTGTGTCGACGCGGTGACGATAACAGGACGATCCGTTTCACTCCGGATACAACTCCACAACCATCTTCCTTCGTGAAAGCGGCGTCACAATCGCCTTGACTTTCTTTGTGATCTCCATGACCCTGAGAACATCTTTCGGAAAGTATATACCGAGTTTTCCTGCGCCGACTATTGATATCCTGCATTCGTATCCACCAGCGGGTTTGTTTCCAGTGTGCTCATCGATGATCTTCGATGAATCGGCATCGAATGCAAAATCCCCACAGTTTGAGCATCGAATCCCTGATAGGTTTGGAATCACGATCCGCTCGCCAGTCAGCACCACTTCGAATACGAGATCATCCGCAAAACTCACTGACGGGGAGCTGCATATCGGGCAGGGTGCATCCGCGACATTCTTCAGGGGTGACCCGAGTCTACCTGCACGCCTTTTTGCGATCTCGATATTCGTTTCCTCCACCATCTCGGGTGTTATGGTGGGGATATCAGCTGCTTTCGGCGCATCTTCGTTTTTTGGGTTCATATTTTTGTTCTTGCATCATTCCTCGTCGAACGCTGTGACAATCCTCACAAAACTACCGGCATCGGTTTCATCAACTTCGAATACGATGCGGATAAGTCTTGGTGGATAGTTCATTCGAGACCACGATAGATATCTTCCGTCTATTTCTCGATCTGGTTTGTATAATCCATATAAAAGTCCGTTTAGTATGTCAATCTCTGTGATATTTGGGTAGTGCCCCATAAACCATGACTTTGAATTAATGAGTATCGGGCTTGATGGCTTTTTTTACAAAATTTTGATATGTCATCCAAAATTACCATCAGTGGGGTGCACAAAAGACGGAAAATTGTGTTAGGTCACGAAAGTTAGTACATTACCGAAAGTCAGAGGAAATCCAAAACTCCCCTGGTGCGCAGATATCTTCATATACCAGAATCACCAGAATCGACCATGGTACGTCAACGAGGCGGAAATATGGCAAACATCTTTATATATCCCAGTAACAGCCTGATCCTCTACGATCTGGTCGAACGTTTTGGTCACAAGCCCCTTGCAGTCATGCAGGAGATTAAGAAGAAGGTGACTACCGCAGGGATCGACTCCCCGCCGCTGAATGTCACGCCCGATGATCCGAAGATTGGGCTTAAGTATGCTGCTGTCGAGGTCCCGGCGGGCGTTCGCGGGCGCATGTCGCTCCTCGATCCTCTCCTCGAAAGCGCAGAGGCCGCAATCCTTGTCGAGGATGCGCCGATTGGATTTGGATGCATGGGTTGTCATCGGACAAGTGAACTTGTGGGGTTTTTGATCCGCGCAAAACGGATCCCAATCCTCGAAATCGATTATCCAACATCGGATGATGCGGCAAAGGACTTTGTATACAGGATATCCAAATTCCTGGGTGGACTTGAGCAGACTTTGGGGGCAACGGAGGCGAACAATGAATGAAATTGAGGTAGCGCAGATCTCGTGCGGCTCCGAATATACTGGAATCCAGGGCGAGATCGAATCAGCCGCTGAGCAGGTTGGCGCAAAGATAATCTTCCCGGACATCGATCTTGAGGAAGTGGAGGCGGCAGAGGCAAAGTTCGGGCTTAAGGTAACGAGTCCTGACCTCAAACTGATGCTTGCCCGTGCAATCTCGGTTGCAGAGGGTCACACCACCGCTGACGCCGTATTCATCGGAACGTGTTTTCGGTGTGCGGAGGGCGCGCTCGTCAGAAATGAGATCCGCAGGTATATCCATGAGAAATCAGGGCTTCCTGTAATTAGTTATTCTTACACCGAGCGCACCACGGCAGATACACTTCTCACAAGGATGGAGGCACTCACAACGATAGCACAGAGGCGCAGCCTGCTTGCGCGCGAGAAACAGACCGGGCTTACAGCCGGAATCGACTCAGGATCAACCACCACAAAGGCGGTTGTGATGGAGAACAACAAGGTTCTCGGATTTGGCTGGGTCAGTTCCACTGACGTACTCGATAGCGCGGAAGAAGCTTATACTATCGCTCTTAAGGAGTCTGGCGTCGACAGGGCTGCGGTTCAGGCACTCGGCGTCACCGGATACGGCAGATTCCTCCTCGGGGGTCCGTTCAAAGCCGATCTGGTTCAGGAAGAGATCACAGTTAATTCAAAGGGTGCGGTCTACCTTGCTGACCGCCAGAAAGGGGCTGCCACTGTAATTGACATCGGTGGGATGGATAACAAGGCGATATCCGTGAATGATGGAATTCCCGGAATCTTCACGATGGGCGGGATATGCGCAGGCGCATCAGGGCGTTTCCTTGAAATGACGGCAAAGCGTCTGGGTGTTGACATCACCGAACTCGGCAAGCTTGCACTTTCCGGCACACCATCCAACATCTCGATGAACAGCTACTGTATCGTATTTGGTATCCAGAGTCTTGTAAACTCGCTATCAAAGGGTGCACGCCACGAGGATGTCGCGGCAGCAGCCTGCTACAGCGTGGCAGAGCAGGTCTATGAGCAGCAGCTTCAGGAGGTCGAGGTGAGAGAGCCTGTGATCATGGTCGGGGGCACAGCGTTAATCGAGGGGCTGCCTCATGCGATGCATGAATTGCTCCAGGCAGAGGTGATCGTACCTCCGCATGCGCAGTTAATTGGCGCAGTTGGTTCAGCGCTCCTGTCATCGGGTTTTGTCGAGCTATAAAAGTTGTCTGAGTGAAGGTAAAGGTGAATATGACATGAAGCCGCTCGAAATATTCAGGGTCGAATCTCCAGATGAAATCGGTGCAAAGTCGTATGAATTGGTGACCCGTGATGTTCTCGCCGATCTGGAACTAACAACGGTTTTAGGGCGTTTGTGGGAATATATCGACCCGGTGGAGCCTGTTTTCATCCTCTGTGCGCTGATCAGGGCCGGTATTCCACCCATACGCATCAAAGACATGGCAGATATCACAACAGGGACTACGAGTGCCGAAGGTGTGCTCATAGCAATCAACAACGAGGGTTATGTTGTTTCGCTGTTAAGCACCCTCGTGGCAGAGTACGGGCGTGAGAACATTTCGCAACCTGACAAGAAGACTGTAGCGATAGCAACAGAAGACAAAATTGAGGTCGCTAAATCGGTTGCAGAGGTGATCATTGCCGATCCGCGCAGAGAGGTCGATACAAGGCTTGCTGATGCGCTGCTCAGGATCACACCCGAGGGCTTTCGGGTGCGGCACCACGTCTCCACAGAGTCTGAGATGCTATTTGTCGCATCAGAAGATGCTATAGCACCCGAATGGATCGACCAGGCGAACGATATGATGAATCAATTGAAGGACATGCGGGAAGAGGTGATCAATCATGCTTGAACCGATCCTGTACGAAGGCGGCGTCTTCAAACACAATCTTGTAATCGAATTAATCGAGGACCTCGGCGGATACGTCATCCAGACCAATTTCATGCAGACCGAG
>JAYEGZ010000032.1:0-5266 GCA_034659315.1 Methanobacteriota archaeon | reverse complement strand
CCATGGAGTCCGGAGTCCGAACAGTTATAATGCTGCCGGACATAAGTTAGCTCTGGTGAACCCAAATGACGGTTGGAATCGTAAGCTATGGGGTGTATATACCGCGTTATCGAATCAAAGTGTCTGAAATAGCAAAGGTCTGGAATGCTGATGCAGAGGGCATTGCAAGCGGGCTTAGGGTACAGGAGAAGTCTGTGCCGGACATGGATGAGGATACTGCAACCATCGCGGTGGAAGCGGCACGAAATGCGAGCTGTCGAGCGGAGGTTGACACATCCCGCATCGGCGCCATCTATGTAGGATCAGAGAGTCACCCTTATGCCGTAAAACCGACCGGTACTATCGTTGCTGACGCTATCGGCGCAGCGCCCAATCTCACGGTCGCAGACTTCGAGTTTGCATGTAAAGCGGGCACTGCCGGGATTCAGGCGTGCATGGGTCTGGTTGAATCAGGCAGGATCGATCTCGGGCTTGCGATCGGCGCGGACGTCGCGCAGGGAGCGCCGGGCGACACACTCGAGTACACCGCAGCAGCAGGTGGCGCGGCTTACATGATTGGCAGGGATTCGGGGGGCAAAGATTCGTTGATCGCAGAGATTGAGGATATGTTCTCGTTTACCACGGACACGCCGGATTTCTGGCGCAGGGAAGGGATGCCGTACCCTGAACACGGCGGCAGGTTCACGGGTGAGCCTGCTTACTTCAAACACACCACATCAGCTGCGCGGGGACTGCTGGAGAAACTTGGCACCGTGCCAGAGGACTATGATTATGCTGTATTCCACCAGCCAAACGGCAAATTCCCGAGACGGGCTGCAGCAAGCCTTGGCTTTACCAAAGAGCAGATTGCGCCCGGAATCGTGGTGACCACGCTTGGAAACACATATTCAGCGTCATGTATGATCGGGCTTGCCGCGATCCTTGATATCGCATCAGCCGGTGATCGGATATTCATGACATCATTTGGGTCGGGCGCAGGAAGCGATGCGTTCAGTCTCCGGGTCACTGACCGGCTGGCTGATGTCAGGAACGGCGCGCCAAGTGTCGCTGATCTGCTTTCCGAGAAGAAATACATCGATTATGCGACTTATGCGAAGCACAAGGGGAAGATACGGCTGTAGACCGGCGGAGCTTTAAATATCCGATATCTATTTCGTAACCTGCACCCCGGGTACATTATCTGGTGCTATAAAATTCAGTCGCTGTAAATAGAATAGTTCACCGGATGAGTGGGAATACGATATGCGCCCGATGAAATCTTTGTAGAATATGTCATGCGTCACTCCATGGCGTCCATCGTCACTTCATGATCTCTAAAAGATGAACCGCACAACAGGGATCCGGATACATGGAATCGTGCAGGGTGTTGGTTTCCGTCCATTCGTGTACAAAACAGCTATAAAACGTGATCTCAATGGCTATGTGCTGAACTGCGGGAGCGGTGTCGAGATCAGAGTAACCGGAAGCGATAGCAAGATCTAAAGATTCCTATCGTTAAGCGGCGGTGTTGCGTACAATGATCACATCGTCTGGAGAATCCGGCAGGTCGTCAAAGACTCTGGTTGTGTCTTTAGCAAACACAAGGAGGGTGCCGTGCGGAGACGGTGGGGTTTCGCTTGAGCAGGCGGTGGTCGCGGGTGTTGCAGGGGTTTGATGCGGCAAATACATTACTACCTCCAGATGCCAGTCCCAAGACCTTCCACACCAGTTTTCAGTCCCTTACTCCACCCGTATCGTTTCGAGATTCTTTGGAACCTGCGTTTTGATGTGGTGCTTATTGTAAATCGAACTTGCAAGGCTCATACAGTTTCTTTCATCACCATGACCCGTCATCACCAGTTCGGGTTTCGGGCGCATGTTCCCTATGTACTTCATCAATTGCTCCCGGTCAGAATGCCCTGAGAATCCATCTACCGTACACACCTCAAGCTCGATTTTGAGTAGCTCGGACTTACCTCGCCTTGTTAGCGGGATTTCGGTCCGCCCCTTCTGGATTCGCTGCCCAAGCGTTCCCTCTGCCTGATAACCGACAAAAACCAACGTATTTTTCTCGTCGGATGCAAATGCACTGAGATACTCCAGAATCGGACCGCCATTCATCATCCCTGCGGTTGAAACTATGACGGCGGGATCGAGATCGCTTAAAAGTGACTCTCGCATCTTCTGCGAATCGACCTTGGCAAAACGCTCCGAAAGAAATGGATTCATCCCCCGATGAAAGATCAATTTTCGCAGATCGCTATTCAGGTACTCCGGGTACGCCGTATGGATCGCTGTTGCCTCCCAGATCATACCATCAAGATAGATCGGTGCCTTCTTGATGCGCTTTTTTCGCATCCCCTCTTCAAGAACCAGCATCACATCCTGACTGCGCCCAACAGCAAACGCAGGAATTAGCACCTTGCCCCCGCGCTTGATCGTTCTATTCACAATCTGCGAAATATGCTTCTCGGCTTCTATTCTCGGGGGCTGGAAATCATTCGGACCGCCATAAGTCGCTTCCGTGATCACGGTTTCAGCTCTCGGAAAATTGTTAACGGCGGGATCAAATAACCGGGTCTTTTCGTACTTATAATCACCAGTGAATACTGCATTATGCAGTCCGTCACCGATATGGAAATGTGCAACCGCGGAACCAAGAATGTGTCCGGCGTTATGGAACGTCAGTTTCATGTCGGGCGCAATATCAGTAACGTTCCCGTAATCGAGAACGAGTGTGTGTTTAAGCGCTTCCCTGATGTGATCCGACGCATAAGGAATCGGTCTGCCTTCTTTATTTGCAACGTCGATATAATCAACCTGCAAAAGTGCCATCAGGTCCCGGGTGGGCGGAGTGGTGTACACTGGACCTGTATATCCGTATTTGAACAGCAGCGGCACAAGCCCGCAGTGATCAAGGTGCGCGTGTGTCAAGACCACACCATCAAGGTGTGCGATTGGAGATACCTCAGGAACATACAAGTATGGCGTTCCATTATCGGCAGACCCCACATTAATACCGCAATCGATCAGTATCCTTGTTTCAGGAGTCGATAGCAAGAAACAGCTCCGCCCAACCTCCCTACAACCACCTAGCGCGGTCATACGTATCCACTGGTCATGAGATGTGGTGCTGCGGTGTATACTCTTCCCAAGTTCCCGCAGGAACTGTTTGCGCTCGCCAAGACTCTCGCGCATCAACCGCCTGACATTCTTTATGGTCGATGACTTGATCGGCGGGGTGCGCACAACAGTCGGAGTCCACCCGGTATTTTTCGTGATCTCGCGGAGCATGGTCCCATGTTGCCCAATCACGAGCCCCGGCTTCTCTGCCTCGATGACCACCTCGCCAGTGTCGTCATTGAAATGGTGGTCTGTAATTCCAGCATCCTTGGGCACGGTCTGTTCTATCTTAGCGAACGCCTCCTCCGGCGGACTCAGCACGCTATGATCCGGGCGTATAACAATCCGCTTTCGCACATCCTTTGCGATCGACCGCACAATATCGCCGTTATCCGCCAGACGCTTTGGCTCTTTTGTATATATAACCAGTTCCGGACCCTCGAAATCGATGTCGGAGATCGTCACACCGGTAGGCAGTTTCTTCCGGATCTGCTGCCGCAGCTCGGATAATACATCAGTCATAACCATAGTAAAAACAGATTAAATCGATCAATTCAGTAGCTTCAGTTCTTTGATCTTCTTTTCGATCTCATCCTGACTCATCTGAATATATTGCCCCTCGGTGATGATCGTCACGGAAATCCCGTCCCCTGATGCTGCATCTCGTTTCATGACGTTGTGTAGCGCACGTATTGCAAGAGCGGCACCTTCCATGGTGGTAAGGTCATCTCGGAACTGGTCTCCGAGTATTCCATACGCAATCGGCGATCCCGACCCGGTGGAGACTGCTCCTTGCTCCTCGAGCTTTCCTCCAAGAGCGTCCAGTGAGTAGATACGTGGACCATTCTTATCAACGCCCCCGATCAGAAGCTGGACGTATAGCGGCATCATCCGATTCGCCGAAAGCACAGTAGCCATTAGATTTGCCATCGCCCGGACAGACATCGGTTCATGCGTTCGCATCCTATACAGGTTCGATTCCACGCTGATACTGCGTACAAGCCGCTGTGCATCACCAACCGAACCTGCCGTCGTCATACCAATGGTGTCGCCAACCTGGTAAACTTTCTGTGCATCCTTACTTGCGATGAAGTAGCCCATCGTCGCCCTTCGCTCGCTCGCAAGAACAACACCATCCTTGCACACCAATCCAATTGTGGTCGTGCCCTTTAGTGTGTTATCTTCCATTCAAGCACCTTCACTAAGAGAAAATGAGTTTCCCAACAAATAATGTGAGTTCCTCAACAAACAATGCAATTGTAGGATATATAAGGCTTTCTATTAAGCAAGCTATCGCGCTACCCCCGGGTAGTGTGAAAGATCGTGGTATTATTGAAGATGTGATTATCAAAACGTATGTGTTTAGGCGAGGCGGAAAAACCACGAGATTTCACAATATTTTACGAGATTGTCGGCGAAGATGGTAACATACAAGATATTGGCGACATGTTTCGCATTTTAGATCATGTCCCCTACTTTTCCGTGGAACTCTGTGTAATCGTGTGGTTAGCTAAACACGCACATCAAAACATATATACGACTCGCCACCCGAAAAGAATCATCAAACCATGTCAGCCATACTGATTGCAGGAACACACAGCGGCGTCGGCAAAACAACCGTTGCAATGGCGCTATTGGCGGCGTTTACACAGAGATGCACGGTTGCGCCGTTTAAGATCGGACCGGATTACATTGATCCAAGCCACCACACCGCGATATGTGGGCGCCCGTCCGGAAACCTAGACATGTTCATGATGGGTGAGGAAAGTGTCCGACAGACATTTGCGTCAGCGTCCGTCGGCGCAGATATCTGCGTGATCGAGGGCGCGATGGGGTTATACGATGGGGTGGGTGATACCGACATCGCGTCCGCAGCGCATGTCGCACGGGTACTTAATGTCCCGGTGATCCTTGTTGTCGATGTCAAAGGCATGTCCAGAAGCGCTGCCGCACTCATAAAAGGATACTGTGATTTTGATCCGCGGATCAACGTCGCAGGCGTGATCTTAAACCAGGTGGGAAGCCCGAGACACGGCGAAATGATCCGAACCGCGATCAGACAGGAACTGTCGGTCCCTGTGCTCGGGGAAATACCAAAATCATCGAATATAGAACTTCCGTCGAGACATCTTGGATTGTACATGGCGCACGAGGGTTATCGCAT
>JAYEGZ010000031.1:12762-18931 GCA_034659315.1 Methanobacteriota archaeon | reverse complement strand
ATTGAAATTGTAACTATTGTGCGAAGCAGCATCTAAACTCTTGTAGCATAAACGCTATTTCTGCGCAAACGATCCTGTCGCCCGCAAACCGGTTATCTGGCAACTACAACTCAGCGCCGACCACGGTCTTGGTGGCAGTAACGCTTTTGTTTTCTCTGATATGATCGACCAGCGTGTTGAGTGCGCTCAAACCCTGCACCTCGATGACCGCCACAAAGTCATACTCCCCGAATACATGATATACTTCCTTAATCCCATCGAGACTGCATAATTCGGTGTATGTCGTCTTCTCTTGCCCGGGCACCACGTTGATCATTGTAACTCCGATAACCATT
The DNA here is from genome assembly GCA_034659315.1 of Methanobacteriota archaeon. Taxonomy (GTDB): domain Archaea; phylum Halobacteriota; class Methanosarcinia; order Methanosarcinales; family Methanogasteraceae; genus Methanogaster_D. Next base: position 18,596 of record JAYEGZ010000031.1, on the reverse strand, counting down.
CTATAGACTCCTTTCTTTCTCGTACATGTAATGCACACGGATGTTCTGAACCGACATGTATATTACTGTTGTGCTACATTCGGAGAACCTCCGGCTTCTTCTACGTCATTCCGGCTCTTCTTCCGGTGCAGCCGCAGATGCCACATCAAGCAGGCGGATCTTTGTTCTGTAAGCTGCAAGAAGAAAACCGTAGAGCGCGGGTCCGACAACGATCCCCACCATCCCTACAACAAAGAGTGGCGCGGCAAATGCAAGGAGAGTGATCACCGGGTGTATCGCCGCGCCATGCATGGCAAGGCGGGGGCGGATAATATTCTCAGGAATTATATTGAGGAAGATTATGCCAAATATCAGCAGAATCACGCCTTTTTGGTAGTCCTGGATCACCAGATGGTAGAGCACCATGGGCACGATGACGGTATTCGTTCCGACAAGCGGGAGCAGCGCAAATATTGCCACAGCCGCGCCCCAGAGGATCGGATAGGAGATATCGAGCAGGATGAATCCAAGAGCTGCGATACATCCGGTCAGTACACATGTGATAAAATAGACGTTGAAGAGGCTGTGATAGATGGGTCGCAGTTCATCGAGGAACTGTGAGATAACATCCTGCTCAGGTAAGAAGGAAACCGCCTTGTTCATGGCATTCTTGCCGTCAATCAAGAGATAGTAGACGAGGAGTATGGAAACACCGAACTGCGCGAGGTATACCGGTGTTCTGGCTGCAACATCGGCGACCATGCCTCCGGCAAGTGAGAGTAGCTTTGGCAGGACCTGCCCGGCAAGATCTTCGAGTTGCTGACCCGCGTCCTCTGCATAACTGGCTGCACCCGGAACATATCTAACCGCAAGATCACTTATGAAGCTGAAAAAATCATCCGCTGTATCCTGAAGGGCATATTCTGACTCTGAGAGGTCAGAGACCTCGATCACCATGGCATCGACCACTCCGAGGAGGATGATCACGAATACAAGAAACACCATCGATATGGCGAGGAGTGACGATATTGGCTTGTTTTTGGTGATGCGAAGTAAGTATGTGTAGATCGGAGAGAGAAGATACGCAAAGAAGACACTCCATAGTATCGTTGTCAGGAATGCTTTTGTGATGTATATAACCACAGCAATCACGAGGAGAACTGTTGCCGCAGACGCCCATCTAAACTTCGTGCGGGAGTCCATGCAACACGTATTTTGTTCAACTATGAAATATACTTTTCCCCATGCGTGTGTAGTTAATCACAAGATTACGCAGATTTGCACGCGAAAATAGGCGGCAGGATATAAAATACAAACATATTGGTAATATATTGCAGGTACTACTATCTTTTTGTGTCAATCTCGTGGTTTTTCCCACCTCAGCTAAACACATACACCCGAAAAAGAGTTTATATTAATCACGCACACTACATTATAACATTCATGCTTGATCCACAAACATTTGTAATCCCGGACAACACCAGGATGGAGGAGCGCACCATCGTGGTTAGTGGCGGTGCAATCATTGGCGGGCAGTCCAGCGTCGAGTATGGCATCATCGCCGACAATATCATGATCGGCGAGCATGTGAAGGTGTGCGGCGAGGTGTGTGCGCGTTCTGATGTGTACATCGATCGCTGGTCTGACATCCAGGGCGGGGTGGACGCGGACGGTGACACGCACCTCGGTGAGTTCGTAAAGATCCACGGCAAACTGACCGTTGGCGGTGACCTTGATATCGGGGAAAACGTGTCGATCAACGATGGATTTGAGGCGAAAGGCTGGATCATGATCAAAAATCCGTTCCCGGTCATAATCTTCCTGTACCTGTATCTGAGTGAACTGCTACACCATGGAACAGATGAAGAGGTGGAAAAAGCGATTCAGGAGATATTTGCGGATGATCCTGAGCAGGGCGACAGTATCCAGACGATGGTGATACCGGGTGGCGCTATAATTTCACTCAGTGCAATCGAAACGGATTATCCAGCGCATATTGGGGATGGCTGCCGGCTGCAGGGCAACATCCGTGCAAACTCGCTTTCCATGGGGTGCAGTACGACGTTGTTTGGCAGCATCCGGGCGAAGGATGTCATGATTCATGAAAACAACATCATACACGGGAACATCGATGCAAAAGGCGATGTCTGCATCGAAAAGGGGTGTCACATACTCGGCGATGTTCGTGCGCGGGCGATCCGGATTCACCGTGATGCAACGGTGGATGGTGTCATGGATGCGCGTGGCGGCATCACGATCACAGAGACTGTAGAAGCGGAAGCAGAAACGCTATCAGAAGGGGTCGAGACGAACGAATTGCCGGAATTGGAAGAAATTCCTGATGAGGCTGAGGACATATCCGAAGAAAGACCTGCCGACGAATCGGATAAGGGATCAGATAAAGGATTAAGTGATGAATCGGGTGAAGATGAGCTTAAAGGGGGGCCTGATAATACAGAAGAGTCGGACATGGAAGAAGAATCTGGCGAAGAAAACGGTGAACCTGATAAAATGGATAAAATAGATGAAGCAGTAGACGCGGATGGGGGAGAAAAAACCGATGAAAATATGGAAAAATGAACGCTGCTTTTGTTAAAACATGTAACAAGCGTAAAATCGGTAGAGTGCATGACCACAGATAAAATTGAATACGAAAGTGTGGTGCAGAGTGTCGTTGATCTGCTTGTGCAGGCGGAAACCGATCTGCCGGACGATGTCACGGCAGCACTGGCAGACGCCCACCAGCGCGAGACAAACCCGACTGCAAAAGAGCAGATCAAGACAATTCTTGAGAACATACGCCTCGCATCAGAACGAAATGCCCCGATCTGTCAGGATACCGGGATACTGATATTTTTTGTTGAGATTGGAAGGGAATGTGTGCTTAACTTTGATATCAGAGCTGCAATATGCGACGGCGTTAAGAAAGCAACCGAAATCATACCGCTCCGACCAAACGCGGTTCATCCGATCACAAGAGAGTCATCCGGAAACGTCGGCGTGGGACTTCCAGACATTATTCTTGATCTGGTAGACGGAGATCGTATCATGATCACTGTTCTGCCAAAGGGCGCTGGAAGCGAGAATGTGAGCAGGCTTGCTATGCTTAATCCCTCGCAGGTCTCTGATATCATGCGATTCATCCTGCAAACCGTTGTGGACGCAGGGGGAAAGCCGTGTCCGCCCGTAATTGTCGGCGTTGGCGTTGGCGGATCGTTTGACAAGGCTACCCGTCTTGCAAAAAGGGCGTTGCTGCGAGACATCCTCGATATGGACGATTCCGAGCGAGAGATCCTCAATTCCATCAATTCGCTTGGAATTGGCACGATGGGGCTTGGCGGCGATATAACCGCGCTTGCCGTGCATATCGAATATGCACACTGCCACACGGCATCGCTTCCGGTTGCGGTGAACATCCAGTGCTGGGCGAACCGGCGGGCGAGCGTGGAACTCAACTGTTGAGGATTTGTGTTGTGTGAGCATTAGTTGCCCTCATGTTCACAGTCAGATCGACATTACAAAAGCCACAAAAATCGGTCACGAACACGCGCATATATGGAGCTATCAAAGACTCACGCCACCGGACTGCCCACACCGTTGTTCGATGGTGCTATATACTGCAACAGCCGATGATAACACATTAATCCATGAAATCAAGAACCCGAATCAAAATCTGTGGAAATACGAATCCCGGCGACCTTGATCATGCCATATCGTGTGGGGCGGATGCCGCTGGATTTATCACAAACGTTCCGGTCAAATCGCCAAGAAAGATCGATGCGAAAGTCGCAAGACAACTGATCGAACAGGTACCGGTCTTTGTGGATTCTGTACTTGTCATTATGCCAGAGGATCTTGATTCGGCGATGGTGCTAATAGCAGAGACCGCCCCAAAATGCGTACAGATTCACAACGATCTTCCAAATAGCGAGCTTGCGATTATCTCAAAGACTGTTAAGCTAATTAAAACGATCGTAATTCCAAAAGATGCGTCGTTTGAGATCATTGATCCAATCATCATGCGCATCGATGGACTGATTGGGATCGCGGATGCGATACTCCTTGATACCGGAACTGGCACAAAGAGTGGAGGGACTGGCACGGTGCATAACTGGCAGATCAGCGCAGAGATCGTGCGCCGATGCAAACTGCCAGTCATCCTTGCGGGCGGGCTGACGCCTGAAAATGTGGCAGATGCGATCCAGCAGGTCCATCCGTATGCGGTGGACACCGCGTCAGGAGTTGAGATGAAGGAAGTGCGTAATCCAGATCGGGTGCGGTTGTTCATCGAACAGTGCAGGCAGGCTGACACGGCGGCAGGGGTTGCTGAGACCGGGGCTGCTGATGACTGATATCGTTGCAGCGATCGCAGCATGTCCTGTTAAAAATGCGATCCGTGCTGCGAGCGATGGCGCTGATATGATCGAGATCAGGATCGATCTGCTGGACTGCCCCCCTGCTGAGCAACATTCGCCAGATTCACAAGATTCATTGCAGTCACTGCGCTTGCTCCTTGAGGAACTGAACAATGCCGTGCAAATTCCGATCATCGCAACCAACCGCATAAGCACAGAGGGTGGTGGATTTACCGGATCTGAAGAGGAACGAATCGATATCTTGCTTTCTGTGCTGGAACTGGTTGACGCTGTCGATATTGAACTCCGTGCAGATCCCAAATGCCGGGATCGGGTCGTGCAGAGTGCTAAGGCTGCCGGCAAACGCGTCATTATCTCGTATCACGATTTCTTAGCAACCCCCGGCATAACAGATATGCAAAAGATCTTGTCTGAGTGTTTCAATGCTGGCGCCGATATTGCAAAACTCGCTGCAACCCCACAGTCTTACAATGATGCGCTGCGCCTGCTCAAACTTACACGCGAGAATAGATCAAAACAGGTCTGCATTATTGGGATGGGCGTATATGGTGCACATACAAGGGTGATCGCTCCACTTTACGGGTCTGTGATCGCTTACGCATCGATTGAGGCTGCAACAGCCCCCGGACAGTTTAGTGTGAGTGAACTTGCGATGATGATACGGATGCTTGGCGCATGAACGCTGAAAAGCGTTTATGCAAAGGGACTGAGTGTATTCTGTGACAGTCCCTCAGCTAAACACGTACGAACTAAAAGACTACCTCCGCTTGAACCTTAGCCCAACCGCGATCAGCGCAAGGATCACAATCACAGCGATTATCGCCATCATCGGAGCGCCGGAGACGGCAAACCCGGTCATAAACTCCTCTGATGTCTTGACCTCCATCTCATATCCTTCAAGATAGTTATCGGATGGATTTGACTCGCTGGATGATTTCACAGGCTTGGTGACGTCTTCACCGACCCCGCCTGCTACTGTGGTGTCGTTTGCATCGGACGCAGATTTTGCTTGCCGCGTTGTCTCTTCATCCTTATCAAGCCAGCCCGGTGGGTACGTGCTATCACGACTGCTGCGGGCTGAATCCGGCTTATATTCCTGTGCCGGTGTACTTTCAGTTGGTTTCATGTCCCGCTTTGTTGCAGCCGACATCGTTTCACGATACGCGTCATAATCTTCAGGTGTCAAGAACGTGGAGATGAGTCCTGGTATATACTCATCGTCAAGAACCGGATTTCCACAGCAGTTGATACAGCAGCAGGGTCCATAATCCTGCACCGATTCAACATACTCGGAAATCAGTGTCTCCCTGACCTCGTCTGACGGGCTCCATCGCCCCTTACGCATCGATTCGATCATTCTACCGAGCATGGACTGGTATGCGTAAGGACTACTCTCTCTGGCAGCCGCACCGATGTCAATATCATACTGCCCTCTGTATGCATCACCTATGTACACATCATACACCTGCTGCCACATCG
>JAYEGZ010000031.1:6433-12662 GCA_034659315.1 Methanobacteriota archaeon | reverse complement strand
CCAAGATCGCTTCCATTGATCAGTTTAACGTCGATCACCTTTTCAGTCTCAGGATCCCAAACAGGCTCTGCACCAACCAGATGCAAGATCTCGGATTCGACAACACCCTGATCGGTCATTGCCCACGCCCAGAGTACGATCGCAAGTTTCCTTGGATACTCACCACCGTGGTCCTCTCGATATCGCTCGATGAGAGCTTTTGACATGTTCGTACCGACATCCCACGCCTCCTTTGTTGGCACCCTATCCGGATTCATCGAGTAGAAGTTCCTTCCCGTCGGGATCACAGCAGAGTTTCTTATCGGATCATCGGCTTGAGATGGCGGGATATACCGTCCGTCAAATCCTTCGAGAGTCCTATTTACCTCGATATCGCACGCTGAGATGTTGTCTGCAAATTCAATCGCACGATTCAGGTATGCGGTAAGCTCGTCACTCGATTGGTTGTTGAGAAGCAGCTCCTGCGCTTCTATGACATTCGTGCCATTGAACGCCTCCTCAAGTAGCTGCATGGTGCAGTTATCAAGTTTCGATTCGTTTTCGGTCTGCATGGGATCAGGATAGTCCTTATATCCGATCATGCGTGCAACCTCTCGCTTGTACCCGTCGCGGAGCATCGAGACGAGGAGGGACACTCCGGGTTTGCCAACAGGTGGTTCGCCAAACGTATGCAGCCCATAAGGCATGAACTCGGTCTTCAGATCATAGAGATACTCTGCAAGTTCCACCGCGAAAGCATCAAATGTAACGTTGTCCATTGCACCGGGATTGACCTTGAGAGTCTCGTTGAGGTGCAGTTCACCACATTCCGATATGATAGTCTTCTTATACGCATCCCTGACATCCGCATCAACACCATCAGCCATATAAAGCGATACGGTCTCTAAAAGGCATGTCAAATTTCCATACAGCCCCGCAGCAACGATCGGAGGAGTCAGATGCGTGATCATCGTTGCGCTGCCCCTCCGCTTTGCCTGCGTACCCTCCGCGATGTTGTCCACGATGTAAGGATAGATCACAGGCATGTCCTGAATCAGGATTGCGGGCCAACAATCATCAGCAGATAAGCCCGACTCCTTTCCGGGCAGCCACTCCTGCGTTCCATGCTTTCCAAAGTGCATGATAGCGTCCGCACCAAACCCGTCGGATTCCTGCTCTTGCTTAAGCCAGAGATAAAATGCGATATACTGGTGATGCGGCGGGATGTCTTTGTTATGGTATAGCACTGTGTTGTTCTGAAGCCAGCCACGCGTAGGCTGTGGTGTTAAGATGATATTTCCAAAGGAGAGTTTCGGAATCACGAAATACTTTTCTCCGGTCGTCTCGTTCTCCCAGGTCATGATCTCTCCTGGCGGCTCGCCCCACCGCTTGTTCACCTCTTCCTGCCGCGCTACATCAAGTTCACCGAACCATCCAAGATATGTTTCGACAGGGATCAGAGTTGCAGTCCCGGATTTAACGAGTCTCTCGAGTTCACCAGGCGCCCATGACCCGATGTTTGTTCCATTGAGCGTCATCATCCTGACAAGCTCAGTCTCGTTTGGGATCTCGCCTTCGACCGTGTAACCTGACCGGTTCATGGCATTTAAGATATTCTGGAGACTCGGCGGGACGTTCACATAAGTTGCGCCAAGGTTGTCCTTGCCGCCACCGTGATTGTAATAGATCATCGCGATCCTCTTTTCCTCATTTGGGGTGTGAGTGCTGTTCAGATGCGCCCAGCAGATAGCACGGTCGCAGGTCCAGTTGATCTGCTCATCGATCGGCTGGTACTCATGATCCGATTCGTTCTTCCCGGCAATCACGATCGGATCGATGATGCCGTCAAGTTCGGGCATCCCGACCTGAAAGCCCAAGTCCATGATCGAGATTCCGTGGCTCGTCTCGTTTCGCCATTCCTCATGAGCCATGTAGTATAGCCGGACCGCCCGCATCACAGGTACGTTCAGGGTTTCAAGGTCCCGGACCCCCTGATCCGGATCGCCATAGTTGATCCGGAATGACTTTGTGCAGATGATTGTATCCGGAATCGTCTCGTTGTTTACGATATAGAATTTTTTCAGATCGTCAGTTCCTGTGAATGCAGTTGAGATGACGTTTGCGCCTTTTTGTTCCAGTGTGTAGATGAGTCTCTCTACATCAGGCGATCTTGTGAATTCATACCAGTTTGCGATGCCTATCGTCAGGCGGTCAGGATCGTACTGATAATCGGTGCAGTTGTTGGCATACCACTCAAGATATGCCGGTGTATCAAAAAACAGTTCAGGGGTGTCCGGATGATGGATGTATACTTTTGGGACCGGGGCTGGGTCTTTGATTTCACCGATCAAGCCGCAGAAGTTAACCTCAAGATATGTCAGCAGCCGTGCGATATTCTCCTCGGCATAGTTGCCCCAGTACTCTTCGATGAACCAGTGTTCGGTCAGGTTGACATTTCCAAATAGGGCATCATACCCTCCCGAATTGATGCAGATGATTGGAATTTCGCTTGCATCCGCGGTCGCGATCGGACCTTTCAGGTTTTCTGCGGGTGTGCCGCTGATATGCTCGAGGAATATCAGGTCATATCCTGAAAGATCGATTCCACTCCGGACATCAGAGGGTGGAAGATGCGTGAGATTCAGATTGCTCATTTTAGCGACATTTCCGATGAAATCGCGTCGCTCGACCGTAATGAAGATCATTTCGGGTTTTTTTGCGATGATCTGGGTCGTGATCTCGATCACAACACTCGCGTCCTCTGGCGTGGTCTCATCGCTGCCGTAGTAGAACGTGACCACATCGCGGGCAGTGCCGCTTGCATTTAACTCAAACTTATCCGCACCGATTGTTGGCTCCGGATCGTCAGGATGATAATTCACATGATAGCGCCAGTATTCGCCTTCTGAAACATTATTCGAGACATCTGCAATAGAGTCTACAAATGCAAGACGGGAGTCATTGATCGTGAAATTAAAACCCCCGGATCCTGCGGCTTTTGCAAGTGCGCCGAGTGCTGTGGTGCGGCTGATTGTGTAGTTGTTTGGGTCTGCGCTGCTGTTTCCTACTGTCACGTTCAGGGTCTCGCCTTGAAGCAGCACGACACCACCCTCCCAGAATTTCTCAGGCGTGCCGAATGCATACAGATGTCCGGTATCCGATCCGATGAACATGGTCCCGTCAGAGATCGATGGTGATGACATAATAAAGTCATCGGTGTCATAGCTCCATCGCACCGTACCATCGGTCGCGTTCAGTGCGTAGATCGTACCGTCTCTGGAGTTGACCCCAAAGTAGACCGTATCGTGAGCGACAGCAGGAGATGACAGAATTGCACCATTCACCGACTTATTCCAGATTTCGCGTCCACTGCTCGCATCGAGGCAGTATAACTTCTTCATGGAGAATGACGAGCCAATATATACTTTTCCATGCGCAATTGCTGGCGAGGAGATCGTAGCCTTCAGACTGCGGTTCCATACCTCATCTCCTGCCATGTTAGCGGCGTACATCCGGCTTTCCGTTGCGAAGAAAATCACGCCATCCTCGATTGCAGGCGTCGTTTTTAGCGCGTCGGATGTGTTAAATTTCCATATAATCGACTGGTCGCTGACATCCATACAATACAGCGCAGGATCGCCACCTGCAAAGAATATCCTTCCGCCGGATACCGCGGGGGATACGTAATGACCAATAGTACCCGGAGTATCAATGTGCCAGAGTTCGTTTCCATTAAAGTCAAACGCATGTAATTTTGCATCCGAAAAACTGTTCACAAAGACCGTGTTGTTGTAGATGAGTGGGGAGGATGCGACACCCCAGGATGAAGGACTCGTCTCGATCGTCTTGCTCCACACTGTGGTCCCGTCCGACGCGTTCACGCAGTACAGATCGCCCGTGTGTGAGCCTGCAAACACTCGATCCCCTGCCACGGCAGGCGTGGATGCACCCCCCAGACCACCGATCGGATGTTTCCAGATAAACTCTCCCGTAGTCTTGTTCAGACAGAATAGATCAAGATCGCCAGTGCCCATCCCGCCCAACCAGTTCGAGGCATACACCCGATCACCAAGGATACTTGCGCCACAGCAGATAAAGCCGTCCCCGGTCGGGGTTGTCGTCCATAGTAGTGTGTCTGTAAGCGGAGCATCCCCGGTCACATTCCCTGTGCGCTGCGGGTTTTGATGGAACTGAGACCAGTCTGCGGATGCAACCGTTATGGTGAGTATAAGCGCCAGCAGAACTATGGTCACTATTTTTGTTGTGGTCTTTGGGTTCATGGTTGAATCATGATGGTTGTTTTAACTTAAACATGTAGGAGATCATGCGTTGATACTGCCTGCCGCCACCTGCAATATCATCAGCACGTCAAGCGACGTCACCACACCATCGCCACTCACATCAGCCACATCAGCCGCAGGAACCGCCCCAACCGCCATTTGTAGCGCTATGATTACATCTGCTGTTGTGACTTCCGAATCGCGGTTGAGATCGCCTTTTTGGATTGGATGATCTCGAAACGCATACAGATAACCGGAGTCCGAGCCAATGAAGAGGATTCCATCAGAGACTGCGGGCTGTGCGATGTTGAACCCTTCCGTATCACCGCTCCAGACCAACGTGCCGCAATCGGCATCGAAACAGTAGATCGTGCCGGTGTACTCGGTGACATACACCATACCGCCCGCAACAACCGGCGAAGATTTGACCGGTCCGGAGACGGATTCACGCCATATCGTACTTCCGTTTCCGGAATCAATGCAGTTGAGGTGCTTGTCCATGTCACCTATGTAGACCCTGCCGTGAGCCACCGCGGGCGAAGAGAGTTTGCAATGCATCGACCGGTTCCATGCTTCGCTCCCATTCAAGTAGAGTGCATGAAGTCGCTCTCCAGGCTCATCGGTAGCGAAGAACACCATCCCGCCAGAAATCGCCGGCGTGGTTGAGATCGTGCCAGATGTGCTGAAGTTCCAGACTTCACCGTGTGTCGCGATGTTTGCACAGTATAGTGCAGGTCCCGCACCTCCAAAGAAGACCATCCCATCGTGTGCGGCTGGTGAGATATAATATATCGCACTGGATCCACCACTATAACTTCCGGTTGTCGTCACAATCTTCCATAACTCACTTCCATTGAAGTCATAGGCGTAGAGTGCACCGTTCGACACCGTGTTCACGAATATCGCGCCATCATAGATGAGGGGGCTTGATCCAACGCCCCAGTACACAGGATTTGGCTCGATCATTCTGTTCCAGATCGTGGTCCCATCCGACGCGTTCACGCAGTACAGATCGCCTGTACATGACCCCGCAAACACACGATCTCCTGATATTGCCGGGGTGGAGACTCCGCCCATTCCGCCGATCGGATTCTGCCAGATAATCTCGCCTGTAGTCCCGTTTAAGCAGTATAACCCGCGTTCGTCTGTGATTGGCCAACCTGCCCAGTTTGAGACATATACGCGTCCGCCTGCGATACATGCACCACCGCCAACATAACCCGTATCATGCAGCGCCGTCTTCCACAGAAGATCTCCGGTCACAGGCGCATTCCCGGTTATATTCCCTGTACGCTCTGGGTCATTGTGGAACATCGGGTACTCTGCCGCCGCGGGCAGCAGAAGTACCGATATTGCGATCAGCAGAACAACAGTGGTTGTTGTGATCGATCTGGCGATCGGGGGCATGTATAACCTCTATTAAGTGATATTCGCTCCTGCCGCCACCTGCATAATCATCAGTGCATCGAGCGAGGTCACCGCACCATCACGGTTCACGTCAGCTGCATCGTTTGAAGCAACGCTTCCGACCGCCATCCGGAGCGCAAGTACTGCGTCTGCTGTGGTGATGCTGCCGTCATGGTTGACATCGCCTGGAATAGTAATAGTACTAGTGATGGATACACCGATCCGAATCAGCATATCGGTGTTGTCCGGGCTTGCACCCATTCCGCCGTAGTACCATGTCACGACATCGCTGTCGTTCAGTTCAAAGTGATCTGCCGTGCAGGATGGTGATGGGTCATCAGGATAATTCACCCAGTACATCCATCCATCCCAACCAACCTCTGATTTACCTGCAACTGAATCAGGACGCAGCGATCCGTAACTCACATACCAGGAATCGTTGATCGTGTAATCAAGTCCACCAACTTCTGCCGCTCCGATGAGCGCCGCGAGTGCACATGTCCGGTTGATCGTGTATTCCACACCACTCTCGGCTGTTACGTTAAACGTGCCAGAACCAAGCG
>JAYEGZ010000031.1:0-6333 GCA_034659315.1 Methanobacteriota archaeon | reverse complement strand
TCATTGATCGTGTAATCAAGTCCACCAACTCTCGCTGCTCCGATGATCGATGCAAGCGCACATGTCCGGTTGATCGTGTATTCCACACCACTCTCGGCTGTTACGTTAAACGTGCCAGAACCAAGCGCTACGTTGCCGTTCCAGATGGTGGTTGGGCCAAATGCATACACCCTCCCGCCGCCCACGGTAAAGACCATGCCGTCAGCGACAGCAGGCGATGCGCCGCCTTCGGGATAGCTCCACACGATCTCGCCGGTGCTTGCATTGAGCGCATACGTGCCCTCGAATTCCATGCTGTTTGGCTTTGGTCTTCCTGCAAAGACCATGCCATCGGCGCATGCGGGAGAGCATTTCCAGTCGCCGATCTCATCTGCAACCGACGTATTCCAGATCAGGTCACCCGTCGATGCATCAAAGCAGTATGTCAGAAGGTCTGTGTACTTGTTATCTATGCCACCATAACCGCCTGAGATGTACAATCTTCCATCCACCAGTGCAGGCGTGGAATCCGACCGCTCTACAGTTTTATTCCATTTGACTGTCCCGTTTTCCGAGTACAGCGCATAAAGTGCACCATCACCATAGAAATTGTATTCTGTGAAGTATACTACCCCGTCTCCAATGGTTACAGACCCGCAGACCGAGTTATCAGTGGTAAAGTTCCAGATCTCGTCTCCTGTTGTCATATTTACGCAATATGCAACTCCACCATCTTCACAGATGTTGGCGTAACTGCCAAAAAATACCCGAGCGTCCGCAACCGATACCGCGGGGGTCGATTGAGCATTTCCATCAACTGTGAAATTCCAGACCTCGGTGCCGTCCGCAATGTTTAAGCAGTAGTAGTGGTTGCCGTCCCAGTCGCTTGTGAAGACCATGTTTTCTACAATGGTACATCCACCATCGACCGCACCCTTTCCAGTCGGCGGTGTAAACGTCCAGATCGGAGACCCGTCTTCCGCATCAAAGCAGCAGGTCTCGTTTGCGGAAAGAAAGACGCGTTCATCATGATACGCGGGAGTGACCCACGATCCGCATACTTTGGGAGTCTCATTGACCGAGACGTTCCAGAGAACTGCTCCGGTGTATTCATCCAGACTAACAAGATGATCTCCGCAATAGACGAAGACCTGCCCGCCTGTCACTGTCAAGGATGATGGGAAATCCGCACCGATATCCTCACTGATCCAGGCTGTATTGTTTGTGTCAGGTGCGTTTGATGTTGAGTGTCCTGTGTGTGCTATGTCGCAGTGGAACTGCTGCCAGTCCGCTGCTGACGACAGTGGTGCGGTGAGTGCAAGTACCACTATCGTAAGTATTGTTAATGTTCTTATATTCATGAGTTATGCCTCCTTATGGTTTAGTTTGGTTTGTTTTGTGTTCCTGATGTACTTTAAAACCATGCAGATTGTTCAAACTTAAAGGTTTCTGAATTTTCGGTGTGCTCGAGTAACCCGTGGTAGGAACCATAAGATACGCAGATTTCCACAAGATTTCTGTGTTAATCTCGTGAAATCTTGTGCAACCTCGTGGTCTTATATGCAAATATCCACACAATACCTGGAGTAAGCACAATTTTCAGACACCCCCAAACCAATACGTGATATAAGTGCTCACCGAAAAATAAAGTAGTAAAGTTATCTGATGGTATCCCGCATCACCCACATTCGTGCGATTCGTTCAAACGTGTCATTTGTGACCACTTATGCCGATTTTACCACGAATTAAACGAACAGATAAATAACACGGATTTTAACAGGTTATTTTTGGCAAGCCCTAAGATACTTTGAAGTAGTCTACTTCAAAGTATCCGGAGTTCTTAAATAGGGAAGCAGAACTGGCAATACTGAGAGAATAGTTCAATAACCGGGACACGGAATTCATCGTTGGTTCGCAGCTCCTGCCGCCATCTGCAATATCATCAGCACGTCAAGCGATGTCACCACACCATCACCGCTCACATCAGCCGCGTCAAGAGCAGGAACCGCCACCGCTGCCATCTGAAGCGCTATCACCGCGTCCGCCGCCGTAATCACCCAATCGCCATTGAGATCGCCTTTTACAGGGGCATCTCCGATGCAGTACACGTATCCGCCATCAGTTCCGAAATAGACCAGCCCGTCAGAGATTGCAGCCCCTTGCAGGATGTATCCGTCGTCCGGCGGGTTGTATTCCCATGCAAGCACCGCAGACATCCCGCAGTCCCGAAGGCAGTAAAGCGAACCATCACCCATCGCTGTTGTGAAATAGACGTATATGCCATCATCGCCGATCGAGAGAGCGGGCGATGATTTTACGCCCTTTGGCACGGTATACTTCCAGATCACGTCACCGTTTGAATCATTAAGGCAGGTTAGGTTTCCTGATGGGTGTTCATGCCCGCCCTGACCAACGTAGACCCGTCCACCATTGACCACAGGCGTTGATGTGGAAAACCCGATACAGGAACTCCAGCCGCAATCGACGAACCGCCCGTCCTTGAACCCGACCTTCCACACGTATCCAATCGTCTGCGATTTTTCGGATGTTGTGTACACGTATCCGTCATGGTATGACACGGACGCACGGATTCGCCCAAGATCGGAACGGCTGAACGAAAGACCGGATTTCAGATCGATCTCGTCCCTCATTGTTCCATTCTCAAGATGAACGCTTATCAGCCTGCCTTCATGTACAGGATACACAAGGTAGTTCTCTACGATCGATGCACCGCACCACAGGAATCCTGCAGTGCTATTGGTTGCGTGTTTCCAGAGTTCGTTTCCGGAATCATCGTAGCAGTAGTAGTATTTTGTTGTGACGCCACCAGAGAGCCCCTCTCCAACGTATATCTTGTGGCCATAGTACGTTACCGGGCACTTGAAATCCCGGTCCGTAGCATGTTTCTTCCAGAGTTGCCCGCCTGTTGCTGCGTCAAATGCGTATATATCTCCGATATTCGATGCGACAAATATCTTTCCGCCCCCATACGCTGGAGTTGATCCCTGGAACCCAACAGAAGTCTCATTACGCCAGATCCGGGTGCCGCCCGTCCTGCCCAATGCATTTAGTGTGCCGTTTACGTCATATACATACACAAGATCCCCGGCGATGATCGGGGGCACGTCAATTCCGCCGCTCCACTTACTCGTGTGCGTAAATCTGCTCCATACAAGTTCAGGATCGCTTCTCGGCGCGGTGTCCAGTGTGGCTCCGGTGTTCAAGGTGTCTTTCTGGAACTGGTGCCAGCCCTCATCAGCCGAAACACCCGCGAGACATGCCGCAAGCAGCGCGACAAGTACATATATACACCTACTTCGAAGGCACATAGATCATTTCCTAACCTGACGATCGCAATTTGTCCAACAGAGCTTATGCGATCTCGCCACAAGCAGAGGGGGGTGATACGTTTTTACGGGTGGTGTCTCTCCAGTGTGTATCGGTTGCTGCGGTGGTGGGCGTATCATGGTTTTCACGTTTTTTGTCTTTGTGCGTACAAACTTGATTTATCGTAATGATCATCCGATCACATATACAGCTTTCGCAGAATCGAATGAGACTTTGTGGGCACTGCGAGCCCACTCCTATCATCGCCTCACTCATATTCAGCTTCTTGATCTCCGACCGCTTTTGACAATTACCTCCATCATTGATACAATGTATTGACCATTTCCAGAGCTAACCACGTGCCGCGAAACTTGGTCCCTTGTTTGTTGCCAGAATCGGTTTTCGGTTCGTCGATAAAAAGCGCAGTTTATGCCATGTGCCCGAGTATAAACACATATACCAGATGCGATCGCGGGGTCTACAGGCGGCAGTAAAATATATGCATACCGGTGCCAATTCACGATGTAGTGTACATATTCACAGACAAGATCGCGGAACTTGGCAATCTGTTCAGGAAATTCCACCTATATTACGCACTGCTCGACTCGATCCTGATCTTCATGGCTGCGTATGCCACCATCATCTTTACTGGCACCCATACAGTCTGCGCAGGCATGATTCGGGTTGATATCGTCACATTCTCAGATATCGGCAGAGAGATCACGGTGCCCGCGCTATGCGCACTCATGCTTGCGGTTCTGATAACCATCGCAGTCTCGACACTAAGCGTTCTGCGGGCACGAAGGCGCGGTGCGGATGCGGACGCAAGTGTATGTGCAACGATCGGAACTGCGTATCCTGACTTGAGTGAGCCCCTGAAGACGGCGCACGACAATTCCGGGGTGGAAAACGTGGTGGTGGCGGATCTGGCAGATGGCGTTGCGAAAAAGATGGACGAGATTGAGTATTCGTCGTTTCTGGACCAGAAACGGATGACTGGTAGGATTATAGTGATCATCGTGCTGGCGCTTGCCATCATATCGCTTGCAGTTGCGGATTTTTCGGTGGTAAACTCAGTTGGCGAGGTGCGATTGCCAGTTCTTGGCACGATAGGGGGCGCGGGTGATGCTGCCGGAGGTAGTGGAGATGCTGAGCCGGTGGATATCGATGGTGCCGGAAGCAGGGATGATATCTATGGAGATCCCACGGTTGCATCCATAGAGGGCACAAATCTCGATCTTACGATGTATACCGGCATTGGATCCGAGTTCTCGATCAGGGAGACTGGCGATGGAGTTGAGCAGGAGTTTGAGACGTCATCGCCGTTTCCGGTAGACCCGGTCGCTGCAGGAGCGCCTGAGCCGGAACGAATCAGTGATGCGGATCTGGTCGGGCGATACTTTGAAGAGCTCGCGACAATATAGTAGACGCACGATGTACGACATGATCATCGCTGGCGGCGGTCCTGCGGGTGCGGTTGCCGCAGAGCGTGCTGCAAAGAAAGGGCTTTCTGTGCTGGTGCTTGAAAAAGAGACGTACCCCCGAGACAAGACCTGTGGCGGCGGTGTTTCACAGAAGGCGCTGGACGTTATCGGGGGGATCGATAAGAAACTGATCGAGTACGAAGTATTCTGTGGAAGAATCTTCCTGCCAGATTACCAGAGCTTTGCAGGCAGGCTGGACGATCGCATTGCAATAACAGTGATGCGAAGAGACTTTGACCACTGGCTCATCAACCGAGCGGCGGGTTCTGGCGCACATGTTCACGATAATGAGCCAGTAAATGATATTAAGTTAAGCAAAGATTGCGTGGAAGTAGTAACACCTGAAAATAGATATCAGGCAAGGATGATTGTTGGATCAGACGGCGTAAACAGTATGGTAGCAAGAAAATCGGGCATTAGAACGCGCTGGGGGTCTGATATCAGTTTGTGTCTGGAAACTGAGGTCGAACTTGATGCTGCGCTGATTGCAGAGTGCGTTGAAGCAGGTACCCTTGAGTTCTATTTCCGTGGACCGTGGAGTTACGGGTGGGTGTTTCCGAAGCGTGGCAGGCTTTCGGTGGGGCTCGGCGGACCGATTCCACAGATGCGCGGGTCAAGAGAGATGTTCATGAGTTTTGTCAGGGATATCTCGCTCCGGAAGAAGATCAATCTTAAGGACCGGATAACACGGATCAACAGCAATCTGATTCCACTTGGCGGTATTAACAGGAAGATCCATGATGAGCGCGTGATACTGGCTGGTGATGCTGCCGGGTTTGTTGATCCGTTTCTTGCAGAGGGTTTGTATTACGCCATAAAGAGCGGCGAGATGGCAGCAGATATCGCAGCTCTTGCTGTGGAAAACGACGACTTCTCAAAGGAGTTTCTGGCTGGATACGTGACAAAATGCGATGATGCGTTTGGTTCAGACCTTAAAGCAGCCCGACGGTTTGCAAAGTTTGCTTACGGAAATATAGATCGATCTTTGAAGATCCTGCGGAGCGACAAGCGAATGTTTCTCAAATATCTGGAAACAGTGAGAGGGGATATGACTTATGCCGATTTTAACAAGTGGTGTGTCATGAGGTCTCCGGTAACGTTCTTGAAATTGATCTCTGGTTAGGAAAAGTTTTATCTTTTGGTTAGACAAAAGATGCCGTTAATCCGGACTCCCTATCGATTTTAGATACCGATTTACGCAGATTGCTCAGATTTGACCTTTCGTTTGGATTGGCATCCGATTATCCAATGATTATTTATGCCGCGGCGTTTGATAAAAGTAAACAAACCATTTTCCCGGTTTGCAACCAACAATGAACCCACACCACACAAGAGACATAATCGCTGCATTCATCCGCGACCAGATAAGCGAATCGGGCACATCCGGCGCAGTCATCGGGCTTAGCGGCGGCATCGATTCCGCGGTTGTGGCATATCTCACAGTCGAGGCGGTCGGGAAAGAAAACGTGCTTGCCATCATGCTGCCGATGCGGGATCTCACGCCAGGATATGATACGGACGATGCCATCAATGTCGCGAACCG
>JAYEGZ010000030.1:0-5365 GCA_034659315.1 Methanobacteriota archaeon | reverse complement strand
CTTACTGTGAATCTCAAATCCGCATCCACTTTGTACGCTCACATCGCATAAATTTATCGCTCAAACCAAGATAGTATACAACGAGTCCTGGTACTCAGAAAACCCAACCGATTAAAATTTAATCTCCGAGAACTCGCTCTATCCACAGAACATCGCTTAATATCGCGCTTGCGGTCTCAATTGAGCCTGCACCGATCCCACCAATAGTAATCCTGCCTGCAAGCTCGGTCCGTATGGATGCAAGATTGAAGGTGCCTCCGATGTTCAGCGGATGGTTTCTTGGCACCATCTTGGGCGCAACCTTGAGCAGCCCGTCCTGAATCTCTCCGATCAATTTTATCGTGTATCCGCCATCTTTTGCCAGTTTGAACGCTTCCGGCGTGATCTTTGCGATGCCGGTTACATCCACATCCTCATATCCGACATCCATCCCGAATACCGAGTTTGCAAGGATTACGATCTTTGCAACGGTATCGATCCCATCAACATCCGCAGTCGGGTCCGCTTCAGCGATACCGAGTTCCTGCGCTTCCCCAAGTGCCTGCTCGTACGACACGCCTTCATCATCCATACGCGATAGTATGTAGTTGCATGTTCCGTTCAACACGCCCTCGATTGCAAGAATCCGGTTTCCAGCAAGCGCCTCCTCTGAAAGATTTAGGATCGGCATCGCCCCACCGACCGTCGCCTCAAACCTGAAATGAAGATTGTTTTTTCTTGCAAGCCCACGTAATTCCGAATATTTTGCAACGAGCGGACCTTTGTTTGATGTGACAACGTGCCTTCCCATCTCAAACGCCTTCCTTATGTGAATAAGCCCGATCCCACCAGTCTCCATCTCAGTCGGCGTCGTCTCGACCACGATCTCATGATCCACGCTCTCGATGATGTCAACCGCGGTCATATCTGTGGTTGCAACCGTTCCGGTATCCTTCTTTCGCTTCAGCGCTGCTTCAAGATCAACGCCACTTTTGTCCACAACAGCACCGCGGGAGTCTGCAATCGCAACCACCTTAACAGGGTGGTTCGTGCGCATCAACACACCCGCAACGCCCTGCCCGACCGCGCCAAACCCGATAATCGATATTCGTAAAGTCATAGTCATACTAACCTGTTACATCGTGTCTGTGATGAATATCTACGATGACCTACAAATAACTACCCGCATTCCCACCAGTCGCTGGTCCTCACCGGGATCCACACCAATCGGGTCCGAGACTTACCCGGAAAAATCCTCAAAAACAGTGGCAACAGACGCTATTTCCGGAACTTTATGGGATCAAGATATTTTTATTTTTTGTTGGCTATTTTGGGATTTTCAGAGTTGGAGCATGGCACCAGACATCGCCCGGGCAGCAGGTCGTTGCCGCAAATCAATGCGTTTCCATCCTGAACCTGCGCTGCAAGATATAGATGCTTACCAGAACCAGCCCAGCCAGAAACACGCCGATGATCTTCGCCTCGAACGATGTTGCAAACCCGTGCTGGGATGCCCATAGCCCGCTTCGTGTGACAAATGTTGCGAATATAACCAGAAGGAATGACAGCATCAGGAGCGCGGGCGCGATAAGTCCGTATTCACGGTTCCGTTTCATCCGGAACTGGGTATGTAGGTACGCAGTTAGAGCCACCCATGGGATGAGCGATGAGGTCTCCACGGGATCCCATCCCCAGTACCATGCACCCCATCCAAGAACCTCGTAAGCCCAGAATCCGCCGATGCCGATCCCGAGCGTCATGAGGAGCCACGTAATCCGGCTCCACGGCTCAGCGATCTCCATCCATCGCCGGTCGCCGATCAGCAGGTAAGCAGTCGCCGCACCAAATGGTATCGCCGCCGCAGCATATCCGAAGAAGACGATCGGCGGATGGATCACCATCCACGGATTACGGAGCAATGGGTTCATGCCCTGCGCAAAATGGCTCTCCATGAGATATGGGACTGCAAAGATCTCGGTGCTCGTCGAAAGGAGGTGTCCTTGATGATCGATCCCATAAATAAGCGCAAACGGACTTCTGATTACCAGCAGCAGAAGGAAAACCGCTGCCACCGAAAGACCCGCGATCCTTGTGATCTCACTGATCTTACTACTGGCATGAACTCTCAGTAGTGCCACACACACCAGTGTGGACCACGCCCATATAAAGAGCGAACCCTCCTGCCCCGCCCAGAACGCCGATATTTTGTAGAGAATGGGGAAGGTCTCGCAGGAAAACCGGAATACGTATAGATAGTGTGCTGTAACGTTTAACAAATAATATAACAGCAGCGCGGCAGCAAGAGTGGACGTAACAAGACTTATCAACTCAAATATCCGCGATATGCGTTGTATCTTTGGATTTTTACTGAAATAGTACCATGCCCCATAGATTATGGCACCGAGACATCCTGCAAACGAGATCCAGATCAGTAGCATTCCTGTGTTTATCGACATGGTGATTCCTTTAAATGTGTGATCTGTTTATAGTGCTACTTATTGGTTGCTGCCGCTCCCGGGTTGCCGCAAAACAGTATTGCCAGGATATGCCATTCGCCAAATGTCATGGAATTGCGAGGTTTTGGTATTGCAATTAAGTTTGGAAGATGCAAATAGGGTCTATGCATGTTCGTAAAGGAAACAAGACTCTGATAAGTGGCGATCTGATCCACGAGCTCAAGCGAAAAGTGATACACCTGACTTCGATTGCGATAGTGCTGTGTTACTATACATTCGGGCAACAGGCAATACTTTTGCTGCTTACGGTGTACTTGATCGCGATACTCGAGATCGAGTACTTCAGAATCGAGTGGGGAAAGAAATTACCCATCGTTCACAGTCTTTTCAGGGAAAAAGAGGCTGACCAACTCGGTGGTCACGTATTCTTCACAATGGGATGTATCATCGCAATTTCAATCTTTCCAGAAGAAATTGCGTCGGCTGCGATACTTATGACGACTTTTGGGGATGCGTCGGCTGCTATTTTCGGAAAAGCCTTTGGAAAAACATGGATTCCAGGATTAACGGATAGGGCAGTCGAGGGTTGCGCTGCTGAGTTCATCGTGGACGTGGTCATCGGAGTGATCTTTTTATCCAACTGGCTTCTGATTGTTGTTATGGCTGGTACTGCAACCGTTGTTGAGACGCTGGCTAATAAGATGGATGATAACCTCTTAATTCCCCTCTTTTCAGGATTTAACGGTTATCTCATCTTTCTAATACAACCGTACCTTAGTTAAAGGGGTGAGCGGAGCAGAACAGCTCCCATAAGTTTCATCACCCAATTACCAATCACACAAACATCCCGTGTGGCTCGCGCTCGTCCTCAACCATCAGCTTGTCCAGCGCATAGCTGAAATCATCCATCGAGACGATGTGGCGCCGCTCGCGTACCGCATTCATGCCGGCTTCGGTTGCAAGGATCTTGAGGTCCGCGCCGGTCGCACCCTCAGTCTCCGCTGTAAGAACGGTGAGATCGACATCATCTGCAAGCGACATCGCTTTTGTGTGGATCAAAAGAATCTGCATCCTTCCGTCATCGTCTGGCGGCGGGATCTCGATTAACCGGTCGAACCTGCCAGGTCTTAACAGCGCAGGGTCAAGAAGATCGATGCGATTGGTGGCTGCCATCACCCGCACGTTGCCCCGGTCGCCAAAACCATCCAGTTCGGTCAAGATCTGGGTCATGGTGCGGTTCACCTCGCCTGACCCGACAGTCCCGTCGTGCGTGCGTCTGGCGCCGACAGCGTCGATCTCATCGACAAAGAGGATTGTTGGGGCTTTTTCCCGTGCGAGCTGGAAGACATCTCTTACAAGGCTTGCGCCCTCGCCTATGTATTTGTGCACCAGTTCCGAACCTGACATCTTGATGAACGTGGCGTTGGCATGATGGGCTACCGCTTTTGCAAGCAACGTCTTTCCCGTGCCAGGCTCGCCATAAAGAAGTACGCCGCGCGGAGGCTCGACGCCGACTGATTCGAAGAGTTCGGGCGAGGTCAGTGGCAGTTCCACGGTCTCCCGCACATCCTGGATCTGCTCTATAAGCCCGCCAATCATCTCGTATTCTATGCCCGGATCGTCACACATCTCCATCACCAGCGCACGCTCATCCAGCGACATTGGAAGCGTGCGTATGATCTTCAGGTCATTGTTTACCGCAACACGCGCTCCCACCTCTGGCGCATGTTCGCCGCGTTCGATGAGCCATTCCTGGTTGTTGCCATGTTGCCTGATCAACGCCTCATCTCCGTTCACCTCAAGAACGCTTGCAAGAAAGAGCGGCGGTTTTGTAGAATCTTCAATGTGTTTCTTGAGCGCCAGCAGCTGATTGTGAAGCTCTTTGTTGAGTGTCATCGCTTCGAGCAGCCGCGCCTGAAACTCGCTGTTCTGCATCTGGAGCGTTGTGATCTGGCTGTTTAACGATGTTACTATGCCTACCAGATCGGCAGGGTCGTACTCGATCCGGTCAATTATATCCTGTGATAGTTCTATCGGCACTTCCGCGTCTGTTGTCTCTACCATCATATTGAAATAGGGGCTTTTGAAGATAAAGGTTACAGATAAAGAAAGGAGTGTCATCAGCACAAAGACACACATGATCAACATGCATTCAAGAGGAAAGGTATATTTAGTTGGTTCGGGTCCCGGTGATCCTGAACTGTTGACGATCAAGGCAGCACGCCTGATCAAGGAGGCGGACGTAATCGTGTATGATCAGCTTCCGGGACCCGAGATTCTCGCATCGCTGCCAGAAAGTGCCGAACGAATCGATGCTGGCAAATATGCAGGCGATCATACGCTTGCACAAGGCGAGATCAATCGGCTGCTGGTTGATCGGGCATCGCAGGGCAAAACGGTGGTGCGGCTGAAGGGCGGGGACCCATACCTCTTTGGAAGGGGCGGGGAGGAGGCAATGGAACTGCGGGAGGCTGGCGTCTCGTTTGAGGTTGTGCCCGGCATCACGTCTGCGATCGCAGCTCCGGCATCAGCAGGCATCCCGATCACGCACAGAGACCATGCATCGGTGGTAACTGTGATCACAGGACACGAGCAGGACAAGGGCGCGCCGATGGTTGACTGGGAATGGCTTGCGCAGTCAAAGGGCACGATCGTGGTCCTGATGGGCGTAAGCACGCTTGGTAAATACGTTCCTGAACTGATACGCTACGGCAGCGACCCCGACAAGCCTGTTGCGATCATCGAGCGCGGGACAAGACCTGATCAGGTGGTGACTATCGGGAGTCTACGCACAATCGTTGATGTTGCCAGAAAACGCGGGGTGAAGGCGCCTGCAATCGTCGTGATCGGCGATGTGGTGCAGCTACACCACCAATTAACAACGATTTTTTCACAAAAAATCGAGTAAAAACTGCCCTCCGGGTGGGGGT
>JAYEGZ010000029.1:0-5402 GCA_034659315.1 Methanobacteriota archaeon | reverse complement strand
GGGTAATGCCCTGTGACGTGATCATTGTCCGTTACGACGAGATTGCCCTAAAAAGCCCACCGGTGCGTGGGCGATTTGAGAAGATGCTTGTTAACCGCATCAAAACCGCACTCTCGCAGCAGGACGTACCGTATTCCGGGATTACGCGGGAATGGGGCAGGATCTTTGTACATACAGACGATGTGCGCGGTGCGGATGTGATCGCACGTGTTTTTGGCACGGCATCAACGAGTCCCGCAGTCACAACCGGCGCAACAATCGTTGCAGTGGCAGAGACCGCAGCGCATATCTGCAAGGCTCTGGCTCTGGTCAGTGATGGTGAATCCTTCGCGATCCGTGCATCACGGTCAGGCGTTCATGAGTTCACATCGATCGATATCGGACGAGTCTGCGGAGATGCAGTCTCAAGATGTGCCCCGGGCTCAAGAGTCGATCTTACAAACCCTGATCGGGAAATATTCATTGATATGCGGCAGAACCATGCGTACGTCTACACAAAACGCGTTGCCGGTGCCGGGGGCCTTCCTTATGGCAGCCAGGGGAAGATGATTGCGCTAATGTCAGGCGGGATCGATTCGCCGGTCGCTGCATGGATGATGATGAAACGCGGGGCTGAGGTTGTGCCACTGTACTGTGATCTTGAGGAGTTCGGAGACCCTGCATCGGTAAAACTTGCCATAAAGAACATAAACCGGCTAAAAAACTGGTCTTATGCCGGCATGAAAGCGTACACGGTTCCTTATGGCTCGTGTCTGCGCGCGATTCGGGAACACTGCGACCCGCGCACGACCTGCGTGGTCTGCAGGCGTATGATGTACAGGATAGGGGCGGCGGTCGCAGAGCGGGAAAACGCATGCGGAATCATCACCGGATCGTCGCTAGGGCAGGTCGCCTCACAGACCGCACGGAACATGTTTGCAGAAATGCACGGGTCTGATCTACCGATCTATCATCCACTGATCGGGCTTGATAAGCGAGAAATCATCGATCGTGCGATCAAGATCGGCACATTTCCACAGGCGAGTCCTGCGGTCGAGTGTGTGGCTGTTCCGGATCGCCCCGGAACTGCGGTGTCGCGTTCTTTGGTGGAAGCGAGTGAAGAAAGGCTCGATGTTGCAGGTATTGTGGCTGACGCAATAGCAGGTCTGCGTGCTCTGGCACCGCATAGTGACTGAATTGTTTGGGTACGGGCAGGGCAGAACCCAGGAGGCGCTTCCTGCGATCAATAATGTTTAATACTGGTGACATCAATAACGTAGTATAATGGGGCTAACAGGGAGGAATTCACATAAGAATAATGGTAGTGGATGACGAGCCTGATGTTGTGGACTTGATCACACTGATGCTTGAGTCGCAGGGGTATGATGTTATACCTGCGTACGGCGGCAACGAATGTCTTGAAAAGCTGAAGCACGAGACACCCGATCTGATTCTACTGGACCTTATCATGCCTGATATCGATGGCTGGGGTGTGCTGGATAGGATACGTAAGGTCGAGCGGTTAAACTCGGTTTTTGTTATCATTCTTACGGCTAAACAACTGACGGCTGAGGTTGTGCAGAAAAAAGCACGATATATAACCGAATATCTTGTTAAACCGGTCACGAAGGGTGGATTAATCTCGGCGATAGAGAATGTCGTGTCATATTCAAGGGAACTTAACGTGTTTATCAGCGATGCAAAGAGATCTAACGTCGATCAGGCGATGATCAACAGATATATCGAACTTGATCGCCAGGTGGGCACCTACAAGAGATTATGCACCTCGCTGATCCAGACATTCACAAGAAAAAAGCTTGAAGCGGACGGATCTGCGAAAAATACGATGGACAGTATCAACCAGTTGATCAGCCTGCGAGAGCGAGGTCTTGCAAAACTCCATGCAGAGATCGAGAAGCAGATCAAGGCAGACGAGTAGCTATGCAAGGATTTATGTTATACCGCGCTCGAATGCTAAATTATGGACGAATTGGAAGCAATTCGAATGAGAAAGATGGAGCGATTACAGAAAATGACATCAGGCGAAGTATTAATACTAAACGATGGAAATCTTGATGGGATTGTGCACGAGTACCCACTAGTTGTGGTCGATTGCTGGGCTGAGTGGTGCGGACCATGCAAGACGATTGCGCCGATCATCGAGGCGCTTGCAAAAGAGTATGCAGGCAAGGTGACATTCGGCAAACTGAATATCGATGAGAATATGGGCGTTGCTACAACATATCAGATCAGCGCAATACCAACGATGCTGGTATTCAAGAACGGCGTCTTGTCCGGTCAGATCATCGGCGCGCTTCCAAAGGCGCATATCAAACAGCAGCTAGAAGAGTATATGTGAATGTGATCAGTTTCCACCCGATAGGTCATCCACGATCTGCGTGATTCGTTTGCCCCCATCGGGGAGCTGGTCTTTTAATTGAAGTGCCGCTTCAAACTCCTGCAAAGATGCTTCCCGGCGCCCGAGCCGTTGATACAGAAAACCAAGATTGGCGTGCGCCCGGGCAAGATCAGGTTTGCATTTTATCGCCTCACAGTACTCGATCTCAGCTTCATCGAACTGTTTTGAACGATATAGTAGATTTCCGAGATTGTGGTGTGCCATCGCCACATCATCCGGAGTATTGATTCCAATCTCTCTGCCTGCCGCCTTCAACCGCTCGATTGCTTCATCTGTTCTTCCGGAAAGTGCATCCAGCAACGCAGATTCCATCTGCATAACGGTCTTTGCATCGACATCTTCGGACAGGGGTCCTGACTCTTGCAGTCCATTGGTCGAACTATCCTGCAAACCATGCATCGACATCGAAGCCGGATCCAGAGCTACTGCCATGGTTGTTGCCATTGTTGGTGCCGGAGTCTGCACCAGCGCGGGAGTCTGAGTTGGCGCTACTGTTGGTGTTGCGGCTGGAGCAGTGGCATTGTATGATGCGGCATCATAAGCCGCATCATGCCCTGCCCCGGATGCTGCACCCCCGTCAAGCCGCTCATCGACCTCCCGCCGCCACTGGTCAAATCTGCCCTTCCACTGTGCGATCCCCCATATAACCAAAAGCGCCATGCCAGACGCAACCACAATTCCTATCCATATCGCCAGATCTATTCCTAAAAGTTCCATTATAACGCCTCTTTATCAGGTAAGTGTCTCAACGCCTCTTCATAAGCCATATTATACGACGTTTTCAGATGTTTCCAGACCTTTTCGTCCAGAAGAATTCCCCACAGTATCTGCTGCCGATCCTTCTGGTCAGGAATCCGCTCTTTCAGAAGCTCACGCACCGCACTCTGCAATCTTGCCATCTCACCATATTCAGGCGTGATCACCTCTTCGATCTGCCTCCTGCTGTATCGCGACAGTGCAGGACTGTTGCCAAGAGTCGATATGCCGATCGTGACATCGCCGCGGGCAATCACCGATGGGACGATCACATCACCAAGATCATCATTCACCTGATTGACCAGCGCCCCGTGCAAGCCCGCGATCTCTGCGAGATGCTCGTTGTAAGCGATGTCGTCTGTTGCCGGTATCACGATGAACGCGTCCTTTATAAGATCAGCGAACTCATCATCATCGAGTTTCCGGTCAATGGTTATCCGCTCGATCTCACTTGATTCCAGCAGTTTTTCGGTGAACTCAATGCTCACAACGACTGTTCGGGCATATCTGCCAAAGAGTGCTGCTTTGCGTTCGCCAACCGACCCGCCGCCGATGATCACCACCTTTCGATCGTGGAGGTCGATGAAAAGCGGGAGGAATCCTGACATGACATAACCATTTACATCTTTATCTATTAGAGGGTTGCCACCCTGCACGTGTGTTTCTGAAACACGGGTGGTGGCATCAATCGGGGACCGTGCATGCCGCAAACAGCGCGCTGCAAGACAACGTCAGCTACCGGCGGCAACTCTGGTATCGCACGATCATAGGGGTGGGTTTTGCAAGCCCCGGGATATGCGAAGGGATTTATAAGAGTTTTGCCAAAGGGTCAGATCAGGTAGGAACCGATGAACCGGAATGTTAGTTTTTCGCTGCTTGGACTCATCATGCTGCTCTGTATAGGGGTTGCGGCATCCAGTGTGTATTACCAGTACACATATTCCAGTCTGCACTCCAGGTACCTAACCGCCAACGAGTCGCTGCAGACGACGATGAGCGATTACCAGGAGAAAGAGCGATTTTTAGATGCCGCCCTTCAGAACCTGAGTATTTCAGAGGCACGTGAGGAAGCGCTCGGCGGGAAGTATGAAGAGGTCGAGACTGAGAAGGTTGGGCTTCAGACAGACCTTGTACAAGCGAATAAGGCAATTGAAGCGCTGGAAAGTACAAAGAGAAGTCTGGAAAGGGAGAACAGAGATCTAAGATCTGACCTGGATAGTAAGAGGTTCGAGATCGCCGATCTGGAGAAGGATGTGGGACGGTTGGAAGATGATATCGATGATCTCAGAAGCCAGATAACAGGTCTAAACGAAACTCCGGTTACATAAAATCATGACCACAATCATCTACCATCCGGATTACCTGTTGCACGAGACTGGAAGCCATCCCGAACGAAAGGAGCGGTTGCTTGCAATCATGCAGCTTATTGACGAGTCCGGAATCGATGTTCGGAAGACCAAACCTGAACCTGCATCTATTGAGCAGATACAGCATATTCACAATTCCGTGTACATCGAAAAGGTGAAATATCACTCAGAACATGAAATACCGCTTGATCCTGACACCGTTGTGTGCAAAGACTCATATCATGCCGCGCTGCTTGCTGCGGGCGGTGCGATCCGCGCAGTTGATCTTGCAGTGAGCAGAGAAGATGCGTTTGCGCTTCTCCGCCCGCCCGGGCATCATGCGCTCCCGGACCGGGGGATGGGGTTCTGCCTCTTCAACAACATCGCAATCGGGGCAAGACATGCGCAGCGCAATGGGTGCGAGCGGGTGCTAATCGTGGACTGGGACGTGCATCACGGGAACGGGACGCAACATGCATTCTACGACGACCCCTCAGTCTCCTATTTCTCGGTTCACCAGTATCCGCACTATCCTGGAACCGGATCAGCAGATGAGATCGGCGAGGGCGATGGACGCGGTTACACGCTCAATGTGCCACTTTCCGCGGGATCCGGTGACGCTGCGTACATCGATGCGTTCGAAAATATCCTGGCGCCCGCTCTGCTTAAATTCGATCCTGACATCATTCTGGTGTCTGCCGGCTTCGATGCGCACACCTGTGATCCGTTAGCCGGAATGGCTGTCACGACCGCGGGATTTGGGCGGATGGCGTCAATCGTCTATTCGATTGCCGGGGAGTGCTGTGAGGGCAGACTCGCGATCATGCTTGAAGGGGGTTACGATCTACCTGCGCTCTCACATTCAGTGCTTGCTGTGCTTGAGGAAATGACATGTGTTTAGC
>JAYEGZ010000028.1:0-19105 GCA_034659315.1 Methanobacteriota archaeon | reverse complement strand
ATCCGTCACGTACCCATTCGTGAACCGACCGCTCAAACATCCGGGGGTTGTGATACCCACGTCGTAACTCATACGGGTGCCAAGATCCCACTTCATGCCCTCGGCAAGACGAGTTAGTGGTGCAGTTATGCCGTTAGCAAAATTATCAACATCTGCGTAACTGAAACCCTTCAACCCTAAAACGCGAGATGCGATATAATTATAAATACTCTTGTTGTCATCAAGCGGGTCACCAAAAGAATGGACCAAGGTCTTGTGCAACACATCGTTATCCCGTAGATATTCCCATCGTTCGATACCGTTTACCCATGTATAATGTGTGTTAGTCCATGTCGGTCGCTGGAAGAAATCGTCATAACGATAATATATTGGGCTGGCGGTGCAGTTATAGGTGCTCACAAAGCTCTCCCACATATAATAGTCGCTTCCGTTATACACTGCATAATATCTCACACCATTCGCAACGGTTTTCTTCCCATTATCATGAGCATGATCATTTAGCTGATCCAAACGCTTATTAAAATCAATGGCGGCGCTAAATGGAATATAAGACACGTTGTGGTAGTTAGAATGATTTACACGGTCATAATACCCGGGGGATAGTTCATCCCAGAGGTAACCATCAACATAGCCGAATGTCGCGTTCATCTCATCCGTTACATCCTGCTGCCACGCATCTTTATCAATAGAATCGTTATAGGACGAACCCAACACAATATAATAATAGACATCAACCCCTGCATCACGAACCTTCTGGATCTCGCCCTCGTTATTATCCCGCAGCATAACCATTTCCAATCCGGATTCTGACCAATTTACGTTTAGACCCGAATAATTAAGCTGACCATAATAGACAAGATACTTGAAATTGTCCGGATCCGGCATCGATATGCGGTCGGTGTACGTGGATACGGGCGCCACCTGCGTTTCTGTTGTGATGTTCAATTGGAATGCCATGTCTACACTCCAATGACCACTCGTGCTCCATGAACTGCTGTCGTAATACCATGCCTCCCCGTTGGGATAAGGACCATCATAGATACCAGTAGCGTTTGCGCCCCAGTAATAACTCCATTCATCATAGAAACCATCAGGACTTTCCAGCACCAACCAGTAAGTATCGCCTCCTGTAAGATTGCAATTGAAATTCGTATCGATCCAGGTATGGCTGGTACTGACCGCAGTATCAAGAATGGTAGCAGATGCAACTGCAGCCCCGGGTTGAGTGCCAGTGCCATCATCTGCATAGACTTTTACATTTATATTGCCGGTAGTCGCTCCACCCCAACCATTGAGGTTTTTGATGTAAACGCGCACCACATTGAGCGTTGCATCACTATCCAACTCAAAAGTTTGAGCTCGTTTATAACTGTCGCCAAACGCAGGGTCACTCCAACCCGCTGAATTCTGCCCGACAGTCTCGTCTCCCCCTTCGTGTGTTTCGCCTCCTGACTCGAACACCATATCTCCTTTCGCGAGAATATACTGCTCGCCAGCATCCGACGAGCTGACCCACGCGTCGACCGTGATCTCGTCGGTCATTGTGAGGCTGGTGCTGTTGGCAACCTCAACATGATCGCCGCTGCCATTGAACTGGTATGCGTGCACTGTGCCATCGATAACCTGGACGGGACTACCGATGATCGTGCCATGGTTCTTGTTACATGACGAGTCGTCGGCTATTCCGCCTGCATCTATATTGTCAAAGCGCCAGAAGCCCACCATTCCCGGCAGGTTGCATACGCATACCGTGATCTGGTCTGTGCCCATCTCCGAGCCACCCGTATTGTATGCGGTTGCGTTGATCGTGTAATTCCCGCAACCAAGGCTGGCTGTGTTCCAGTTGTATGAGTAGCTGGTCGTGTTGGCTGTGAATATTTCGCCTGAATCATCCGTTACGTCCAGGGAATAGTTCGTCTCGCTCGATACGGAACGGATACGGAAGTCCGTATGATCAGCGCCTTCCATGCCAAAGACATGCGCCTCGATTAGCTCGGTGCCAGACACCCAATCGCCATCGGCCGGGTTCACGATCATGAAGCCGTTCGCCACCACATGGACGATCATAGAGTCAGTTGAGTTGTCGCCGGTGTGATCCTCGATAACTGTCAGGTTCACTGTATAGTTGCCAACCGTTGCGTACTCGTGTGTGGCACCGCACGACGTGTTCACTGTTGCGTTGTTTCCGTCGCCAAAGTCCCATATCCATTCCTTGATGCACCCGGTTGAGTCGGAGCCGTCGAACTGAACTGTTGATCCGACTCCAACACACTGGTCATCTCCTGCGTCTGCGGTGAGTTTTGCTGGCGGGCGGATCGTGACTGTGCACGTGTTGGTGCCAGTTTCGCCGTTAGCGTCGGTTACGGTCAGTGTCACGTCGTATGTGCCATTAGTATCGTAAGTATGCAACACAGACATCCCCTTATCAGTGGTCGTGGTTCCGTTCGCCTCCTCAAACTCCCATTCCCAGCTAACAATCCCGCCATCTTTATCGTGTGAGCCACTACCATCAAACCAGATCGATACATTCGTCCATGTGACATTGTCCTCGCACAGTCCATTGGACGGGCAATCGAAGACAGCTATTGGCGCCACGTTTATCGCTGCGTCGCCGAAGAGTCCCCCAAACACCTCGCCGCTCACGACCACCCGGTTTGAGGTGCGGTGCACGATTGTGACCCTGATGTCGTCGTCTTCTGTGAGATTGACGTGATCCATCATCCATGTATCCAGTACCAGTATGTCGCCCAGCGTCCACCGATCAAAGTTTCCGATGCCGTTTTCTCTGAGCCCCCATCGAGTGGTAGGGTTACTCTCATCAAATGGGTCAAGGGTCGTACCATTAACATTCACAAGTACACGCAAGTTCCCGCCTTCGATTGATTCGCCGCCCTGGTGCTTGAGGTGTATCTCATTTGTCCCCAGGTTCACAAGCCCGTTGACCTCGATATGCGGAGGGCTTGGGTCTTTGTTCAGATATGAATATGTCGATACTGTGATCAGTCCGATTGCAACTATAACTATTCCAATAAGCATTATTTCGCCGATCAGTCCGGATACGGCGCGTTCGTCATTCGTTATTCGTTTGTTCATGTGTCCCCAACTCCCGTGATTAATGATCAGATGTGTGTAACCCTTCCATCGATTTCTATGTCCCGGATCTCCAGGCGAATGCTCCCGTTGAGCGTTATGTTGACGCTCGTATTATCATTATTAAAATCAGTGTCTGATGGTTGTTTCATGTAGACCGGTGGCTTCACGATCTTGTCGAAGTACTGCACCCATTCCCATAGATAATTCCTGCGGAAGTCCTCGTTCCCATCAGGTGCCTCGATTGTGATGTTCACGATGTTTGTGTTGATGGCTTCTGCAAGTGCGATGCGGTCCGCATGATCAAGCTCCAGTTGCAGTTCTTCGACGCCGCTTCCACCGATCATCGGTATCCTGCCTTCGCTTGCCACAACTGTGACCATCGGTATTGTCATGCGAGCAGACTTATTATCGGTCATATTCTCAATTGTGATGCCGGGCGTAATCCTCATACTCGCATCCGGCGGCTGGCAGAGGAATACCGCGCCGTTCTGATAGATGAACTTCTGATCTATGAAGTAGCGGTTCATTGATTTATATACCAGGGTGCCGTTGCTGGTTATCGAGTAGTCTTTTCTGGTTAAATTATAATAATCCGTATAGTACCAGCCATCAACATCGGTGCTGTTCGTTATCGTGAGATTGTATGGGATCTCCGTATCGCTCAAGACCTTGCTGAACCCATAACATGGATTCAAAAGATCTATGCTATATTCCTGAACGGGTAAAGTCAAGTTGATATACTTATTTATCGCCACCTCATCGGTTATTTTATCGTCATCGCCCCAGGTGGTTATAGTCAGTTTGTTAGCAGTATAGTTGATTCCCGCGCCTCCGCTCTGGTTTCCATGTTTTGTCAAGTTGATATATATCCAGCTATTGCTTGCCATTTCCAGAATATTAATATCAAAGACCGATATGCTGGATACGTTGATGATATTCAAGCCTTCGTCCGTGAAAGTGTGTAATAGTGTACCGTTCCTCGTGGTATTCACCATCCAAACATTATTCGCCTCCACTCTGAAGTTCCCTTCACGCGGCACTGCGCCGATTGCGCCCCATGACTTCCCGGGCGCCATGAACGGCATATCGCCGATGCCAAGCTTAATTCTCTGCTTGCTCACGGTATCGGTGTCGTTGGCAAGCACAAGAGTATCGATACGGCTGGGAACCGTCGAGAAATCAACAAAGACATCGCGCAGATGTCTTGCCTCATCATCAGCGCCCCACGATGGAACATAATGGACCTCAACAAACGCAATGCATGACACAACCAGCCCGAGAATCAATATGGCGCCAACAACGGTTGAAATAGCGTTGTTATCAGAGAAGATCCCGCTGGAACCTTTTTGCTCAAGTGTCGATCTATATTTCATCTTCAGGTACCCCACAGGTTAGTTTATCCTGAGCGATCCCCTGGATTAGCCCGGATGTGGCAGATAAGATGCTTCCGCCGTTTGTCGTTCGTTTCGTCATGTTCCCCCTAACTCCCGCCTATAAGATGCTGCTGATTCTACCTTCGACATCCAGGTCCCTGATCTCCAGATGGATGTTTCCGGTGAGTGTTATTGTGATGTTGTCCCAGTTGGTTGCATTTGTCGGGTTCGCATCAACCCCGGTCCCATACACTGCTGCATTGAAGTAATCTGCCCATTCCTGTAGATAATTGTTGCGGAATTCCGGGTCCCCAGCCGGTGGCTTGATCAGAATGGTTACCTTATCCGTGTTGTTACCGTCTGCAAATGAACTGCGGTTCATACGATTAAGCTCCAGTTGCAGTTCCTCAACTCCGCTCCCGGAAATCATCGGTATTCGGTATCTGCCAACGCCAAGAGAGACCATTGGTATCATCACGCGCGTATAATTTTTCACATCCTCAATTGCGATGCCGGGTGCGACCCTCATGCCCGCATTCGGCAACTGGCAGAGAAATACTGCGCCGTTCTGGTAGATGAACTTCTGATTGATGAACTGGCGGTTCCTTGATTCGTATATCATGGTGCCGTTTGTAGTCTCTGTGTACGACTCCAGTGTTCTGTTGTATTCATTATAATCTATGAAGTGCCAAATATAACTACCATTCAGTGATGTGTCGTTCGTTATCGTGAGATTGTACGGGACGTCCGCATCGCTCAAGACCTTGCAGAATCCGTATCGTGGATTCAAGAGATCTATTGTGTAATCTTTGATCTCTGAACTGTCCGCTTTTATGGAAAAGTCCTCGATCACGTTGTCACCATTACCATTGCAGACCGATATGATAAGACTCGTATTGTCCACAATCTCGATTGCCACCCCTCCGCTCTGGTTTGTGAAATCAACACAGATCATTCCTAACGACCCGGCATTATATTCAACCTCATCGATATGAATATAAAACTCCGACACACTGGACACATTGGTGATATTCACAGATCCATTCTTAAGATCGTCGCTTGTGGAATTCCTGCTGATATCCACATTCCAGACATCCGCGTCCACCTTAAAGCTCCCGCCACCCGCGCCTGGCACAACGCCAAGCGTGCCATAAGACATTCCCGGAGCCACGATCGGGATGCCGCCGCTGCCAAGCTTGATTCTCTGATGGCTCACGGTTGTGCTGCCATTGGCAAGCACGAGGTTATCGATGTTGCCTGGAATTGCCGAGAAATCAACAAAGACATCGCGTGCATGTCGTGCCTCGGCATCCTCTGCCCATGACGGAACATACTGCACCTTGACAAACGCAATGACCGTTACGAGCAGCCCGAGAATCAGTATGAAGCTTACAACGGTTGAGACTGCACTGTTGTCAGAAAACATCCGGCAAGCCTCCTTTTGACTCATGCGACGACCTCCAGTCCATGTTTGCTGATCTCATAAGTCATGATGTTCCTTGAGTGTTCTGTTCTCCGCATCTTTGTAATTTCAACTGATAATTTAACAGTCCTTTCATTTTCAAGTCGGTGGTAATTCAGAAACATGACGCCATCCGTTACGTATTCGATCATCCCGAATCGTGATGCATGTGGGTTTGATTTGTCGGTTTCCGATGTGATTATGGATGTTGCTCCGCTTGCTTTTATGATCTGGATAAGGTCGTATACGATCAGTCTTCGTTCGTTTTCGTTCTCAAATAGCATCTCAAAGAGCGTCATCGAGTCAAATACACATCTTTTTGTATCAAACAACTTAAAGAGCCGCGGAAGTTCGCTTCGTATCCTGAGAAGCGATGTCTTGATATCGATCGCACTTAATTTCATCAGCAACAACTTGTCATCATCGACATATTTCTTAAAATCCCATCCGAACCCCTCGGCAGTAGCAATCAGGTTCTCTTCGTCATCGTCAAGGCTGATGAATATGCTGTTCTCACCGTTTTTCAGCCCCTCATTGAGAAATTGCATCCCAAGTGTGGACTTTCCGGTTCCGAATGTTCCTATTGCCACTATGGTGCTGTTCTTCGGAATTCCACCCTGCATTTTCTCATCCAGCCCCTTCACACCGGTTTTGATCCGTTCCATTCTTATCCATCATCCAGCATTTATCATCCGTGCCATCCAACCTGTTTGACCTTCGATATTGCGAAACCGTAGTCTGTCGTGACTGATGTCTCGAATTTCACAAGATTCGCCATCTCAAGTTGTGGCAGAAGCCCCCTGAATTTCTTGACATGCATTACCCGCTGCCGTTTGGCTGCGCCGAAGTCATCCCATTCGAATATAAGGACTCCGTCGGCACAGTCTGCGATCTGCTCCTGCTTATGTATATCAACAATATTTGTTGTGAGCAGCGCGTACACAATCCCGTTCCATTTCTTTGATGCTCTCTGGAGACCGCGGAAGAAGGATATCACATCAGACCACTCCGTGGAATTGTCCGGGCTTTCACAGTACTCGGCGAGCGCGGTTATTGAGTCAATGACAATCGTGCTGTTGGAGGCATTCTCATCCAGATATACCACCATATCGTTAATCAAATCTTTTTCATATTTCATATCCCTTAAAGAATCGAAAGACAGTGTGGATTCGTTTATCCACTTGGTTGGTATCGACGATCTACTGAAATATTCATCTGAAAAGTCTCTAAATTCTATTCTATCTGATATTGCATACAAATCCTCCGGGAAGCACCGTGATAGCTCGTCATGTATATCTTCCCAATTTCTCGTGAGTGACATGTAACATATCTTATCTGGAAGTACAGTGTTTCCAAAAGAGTCTGTGGGATATCCGTTTTGTTGTATTTCCAGCAGTGATAGCACTGATGTGTATGCGAAGTCGCTGTTTCCAGCGCCGATCTCACCAACCAGCAAAACAAACGAACCTGCCGGAAAACCACCTTTCAGTACAGAGTCCAGTGAGATGATCCCGGTTGGCATTGTGCCGGTTTGCGTATTATCTATCGTCCCCATTTACAGATTCGCTCCCAACTATTAGTCAGTATGCAACATACAAAAAGCTTTTTACATATACCGTGCACTTATTAATTATGGGAAGCAGTGAACTTATGGGGCAGATAAGAGAGATCATCAGCACCGGAGAGGTCGTATATGATCTCGAAGCTTACGATAAGGAGATACATGGTGACCTTGTCGATGACAGGATCCCTGACGGGTATACGGAGGTTGACCGGTACTGGGTGGATGAACCTTATGAGCTTGTGCAGATTCTCTACGATACCGCGAAGAAAGTTCCAGTATATCATGTGCTTGAACCCGTGCTGACACCATTTGAGATGCGTTTGCTCGGGCGGTTGTACGAGGATCTTTCTGACGTGCTGACGCTCGATGACATCGATCTCGGAGGTCCTACTGTCGGGGGGCAGGTCGCTGAAGAGTTTGGCGAACCGGCGGGCGACGTGGGCACTGATGGTGATGATGGTAGTGTCACCGGCAGCGGTGACCGTGAGGGTGGCAGTGCGGGTAATGGCGATGGTACCGCTGAGATTGACGGGGACGGCGCTGAACAGTTCAAAAAGCAGGAGCCGGGCAATGGGCAGAATGGAGAGCAATCCAATGGCGATGCTGTCAAAAGCCGCGTTTTGCGAAAAAAAGCGTTGGAACTGCTTGGCTATTACTCAATGGACTTAAACCCGCGTTCCGTACACAAGATCCTGCATTTTCTTGAAAGGAATTATATCGGTTATGGAAAGCTGGATACGATGCTTAAGGATTCACATATCGAGGATATATCCTGTGACGGCATTGATGTCCCAGTATTCATCTATCATAACGTGCATAAAAACATCGAGACGAATGTGACGTTCGGCGAAGAATACCTGAACTCATTTGTGATCCAGCTCGTGCAGCGCGGCAGCAAACACATCTCAATAGGCAGTCCGATGGTCAACGCAACGCTTCCGGACGGATCACGGCTCCAGGCAACGCTTGGCAAGGAAGTTACCACCAGGGGCAGCTCATTCACGATTCGAAGGTTCAAGGAAGACCCGTTTACCCCTATCGACATGCTCAACTTCAAGACGTGTTCAAGCGAGATGCTCGCCTATCTGTGGCTCGCAATCGAGAACAGCAAGAGCATGATCCTTGCAGGCGGCACAGCATCCGGAAAGACCTCCGCATTAAACGCAGTCTCCATGTTCATACCGCCTATAGCAAAGGTCGTCTCAATCGAGGACACAAGGGAACTGACCCTGCACCACGAGAACTGGATCGCAGGTGTCACAAGAGAAGCGATCATCGCTCATGAGGGCGTGGGCGAGATCAGTATGTTCGAACTGCTCAAAGCCGCACTCAGGCAGCGCCCCGAATACATCCTTGTAGGTGAGGTGCGCGGCGCAGAAGCACTCACTCTCTTCCAGGCGATGTCCACAGGACACACTACTTACTCAACGATGCACGCCTCAGACATCGAGACCCTCTTAAACCGATTGCAAGGCGAGCCAATCAACGTGCCGCACGCCATGCTTCAGGCGCTAAACATCGTGTGTATTCAGATGCAGACCTACATCGGAAGCGAGCGTGTCAGAAGGACGAAGACGCTTCTTGAGATCACAGGACTTGACCAGAGGACCGGTGGCGTAAGGATCAATGACCTGTACACCTGGGATCCTGCGAGCGACACATTCAACTACTCAGGCAACTCCTACGTGCTGGACCAGATAATAGAGGAGCGCGGCTGGACAAGGAATCAACTGGCGGACGCTCTATCTGAGCGCAAGGAGATCCTTGAGTATATGGCTAAAATGAATATCAACAACTACAAGGAGATATCCCAGATCGTTCAGCAGTACGCACTCGACCCTGACGCTGTGATGACAGCAATTCGGGGATGATCTCGATTTTTGGGCTACCATGAGTATCTCCTCGTGGTAGTCCTGTTTGGGCGCTATTCCGGTAGCTGTTTACCTCATCTTTCAAATATCCGCCCGAAAACAATATTGGGCAAGCCTCTTCATGCAGCTCACCGAAGCATTAATCCACCAGATACCAATGCACACAAGTCCGCTATAACTTCCCCCGTATGTGTGTAGCGCCCCCACACACAAACACACCTCCTGCTGTTATGCGATCATTAAGCAACTTCAAGATCAGGTTAAACCTCCTTAAAAATCGCAAAATTTTTCAGCGGTCGCATTCAGCATGTCACAATTCCCGTTGGCGTCCACGAAATATAGGTACTCATACTGCCAGTGCAGCTACGAGGATGATTTCAATCACGCGCACATCTCTTAATTTAGTCATAACGCAAAATCGCAGATCGTTTCAGTTCAACCGTCTGCCACCCTTCGCTCATAGGGGTACCGTCGCAACAGATTCATGAGTCTGTTGTGTATCGACAGACCGGGTCTGCCACCCAACGTTCAAGGGTGTATCGTCGCAACTGTAGCTCAACACGATGCCCAGACCATTGTCCATTGATAGTATCATGTACAGAGTTGTATTAGCATTTGAGGAGAAGACCCATGCTTCGTAAGCTGTCATGTCCACCCCGGACAGCGTGCTGAGATTGTAGCGGTATACCCATTCGCGCCCCTCATCCCGGCCCTTTTTCCCGCATTCCTGCTGGGCAGAGAGCACGCATCCCGTGCTGGTGCGAACCTCCAGCGCAGTCCCGTGATTGGTACCCACAATATCCCACACAGCGTCACCCTCAATTACTTCCAGCCCATCTATGAGCCCCACAATCACGTTATTCGACTCATCAACAGGCAGTGGCACGAAAAGCGTGGTTTCTTCCGATGTATCGATCGTGAGTTCATACTGCATCATGGTATCTCCAATAATGCCTGATGATAGTGATATGCTGGAAACAACGATTCCGGTCACGAGGATCACCGTGCTCAGTTGCAGCCCCCGGACATTCCACCGTGGAATACCCTCCGGAGATCTTCTGCTGCCGCTTAACACCGCATACGCGGAGAGGATGCCAAGAATCAAGCTGATATACTCAGGGATGAAGTACACGAACATGGTGACTACACTGAACACGTCTCCATGGGATATGCATAATATCAGAGGGTAGATGAATATCAGACCGGATGAGAGGCAGATCGCGGTTATGATGATTCCGGGCAGTAGGGGACATGCGAATTCTTCCGGGTTCTCCATCGCATAGTTGAGGTGCATATAAGAGAAGACGACGACTGAAACGACCCCTACCAGCAGCAGAGCGATCTGGATTGGCGTGAATTTCACGGTGCCCGGGGATGCAACCAACAATAAGACGTACAGACCAACAAGAATCAGGCTGAGCACGCCGCCATATATGCAGGATATTTTTAGTATCTTCAGTCTCGTTTCGTTTTTCATCTACCCGCAACCCACGTCTTAACCACGCTTCCAGTCTCCATATCAACGAGCGCGGAGACCGCTGCATCCGCCCAGGTCACGCTCAGGCATGTCTTCTCCGCATAGAACTCTGCTGCAGTCCCGGGAAGAATCCTTCGTACAGTCGGAACGCCAGCGTCCGCACCATCCGGTAGCACGCCTGCAATCTCAGGGTTCTGCATCGCAATTCCGATTGCATCCTGCCTTGTTGCGTCAGGAATCGCCTCGAGAAGATAACCGATCCTGGTAAGCTTCTGATTCTGGTATGCGAAATCATAGAGATCAGGATGCTGGCACCCAGGCGACGTAGCAGACACACGGAGATGTGTTACGCCATTCTTCTCTGATGTTGAGATTGTTATGTTGCCATACCTCACGCCATGGTAAGGCGCGATCTGGCGCGAGATATGCGTCTCGATTGTCTTATGATTGTCTGGCTGCGTGCCGGTCCATGTGACGTTGTAGGACTGGCTGCTCTGCCCGGTATCTGTGATGCAGCCTGCGCCGATCAGAAGTGCAGTTGAGACCGCGAGTATGAGTATGATCGATGTCAGTGTTTGTGTCAGTGTTTGTGTCGATATTTTCAACATGTAATCACCGGAAATTGAAAGGAAGTGAAAAGGGCGGATAAGCGCGTGAGACAGCACCTATCCGCCCGCCCACCCTCTACTCACTATTTAGGGCGCATCCCCGATTGCTATGGTGTACTCGAACTCTTCGACATAGTGGGGTAGTATTTCGAGTTCCCAGTTTCCGATTGTGCCGTTCGCCAGGTATTCTTCGGTGTAACTGGTATAGTCCTCATTGTACACTTCGTCGAGCCCCATCTCACCTGTGGGGTCGTATCCGTACTTGCTTCTGCCGCTGAGGCTGACTGCGCCATGGTACGTGACCATGGTTGGCGCAAGCGTCGCAGTCCCACCCGGTCCCTCGAGGGTCAGGTTGAAATGCGGCTTGCAATCACCTCCGTCTCCGCGATCTCTATACATGCCAGACCACTTGTGCTCTCTTGACTCAACCAGGATTGTTATGGGCGCGTCATTCTCTATCGCAAACGCTTTTAGAAACGGCTCTGTCGGCTGTTCCCATACCTCAAAGCGCAGGCGTGCCGTTCCACCTTCTTCGTCCCATCTACCCATACTCGGGTCATTGATTCCCAGGTTGATCTCACCGTTGTAACTGCCCTTCGCGCCGGCAGGCACCTCAAGACTGATGTTAACTGTGGCAGTTCCGTTCGCAGGTACAGATGCTGGTGCGTCGATGGTGATCGCATCATCCTCGAATGCAGGTGGTGTGTCATACCATCCGTACCGCCTCACATCCACAATCTCCGGATCGATGTCGATGTCGTAATCACCCGTGTTCCTAAGAGTGATTACGTAATTGTATCCCTTACCTGGTTCAACGCGGTCCCGGACTTGGGAAGGCAGAATCTGCACAACAGGCGGCTTCCAGACCTCAATGTGGAGGTTCAATGTGTTGATGTATGACGGATACAGTTGCGGTTCCGGAAATGGATATGGATCTGGCTTCGCATCGTCCGTGAATGCGATCTTCATACCGTAATACCCGAGATCGGCGTCATCAGGGATCGCAACTGCGATTGTGAACTCTTCCTCGCCGCCATCCGCTTCGAGTTCTGCAGTCGCCGGGGTTATCGTGATCCAGTCCTCATCGGAGATGCATTCGCTGTAAATATCTTCGATGATTATTGGATTCACCGCTACAGTCTCGTTGTTCGGGTTTATCACCGTCACGGTGAATTCGCGGCTTTCACCTGGCATCAACTCCATATCATACCAGCGCGGATCGATCCGGAGTATCGTGAGGTTTATCCCCGCGATATCCTGTACCCCTGACGGATATTCTACCACTACCTCCGGCGTTGATACCGACCGCGATACAACGTGATGTACGCCATCAACTCCGATAGATACCTCTTCTACCGACACCGCTGTTGCAACTCCCGGGATTGCCGCTACAGAGACCAGCGCAAGCAGAAGCGCAAGCAGAAGCCCACGCCCTCGAACAGGGCTATTTTTTGTGAATGGTCCTTCCATGATTATTCATCACCTCAGTCATTCGTTGCGTACTCACGTCTCAAAATCTCCGATCTCTATCGTGTACTCGAACTCTTCGACGTAGTGCGGAAGTATCCCGAGTTCCCAGTTTCCGATTTGTCCGTTCGCTGTGTAGCGCTCAACGTAACTGGTGTGACCTTCGTTATACATTCCTCTGCTGTCAGTCTCCCACGGCGGGGTGCAGCTGCTGCCACCGAGATGTACATAGCCCTGATATTCAACCACTGTTCTGGTCAGTGTGACCGGATCTCCGTCAGGTCCATTGAGCACAACGTCAAAGGACGGTTTCTCGTCGTCACCACTTCCGCTGCTTCCACCTCCACACATATCGTAGCGGTACTGATTCGACTCGATCTCAATTGTTATGGGCGCGGCAGTCTTTGTTACGAACTCCTTCATATAGTGCTCTGTCGGCTGTGTCCAGACCATAAAGTTCAGTTGCACTGTTTCAGAATCCCCGTACCAGCCTCC
This sequence comes from Methanobacteriota archaeon, assembly GCA_034659315.1. Classification (GTDB taxonomy): domain Archaea; phylum Halobacteriota; class Methanosarcinia; order Methanosarcinales; family Methanogasteraceae; genus Methanogaster_D. The sequence continues at coordinate 5,695 of JAYEGZ010000028.1, read as the reverse complement.
ACTCGACGAGTCATCGATTCCCAGGTCAAGTCCTGAGTGGTACTCGCCATTCGCGTAGAGGGGTACTTCAAGATGGATGTTCACCGTGGCAGTTCCGTTCGCGGGCACAATCGGCGGCGCAGTTATGCTGATTGCGTCATCCTCAAATGCCTGTCCTCCCATCTCGTTGTAGTACCATCGTTCACGTTTGAGCTCGGGATTAATCTCGATATCCTCGTCACCCGTGTTCTTCAGGTTGACCGTATAATCGTACGTCTTACCCGATTCGACCCGGTCATGGATGTATCTTGGCTGAATCTGCATCACAGGCGGCTTCCACACGCTGATGTGCAGGTCTAGCGCATTGATATGTATCGGATTTGGCGGCGGGTATGGTGTCGGCATCAAATCGTCCGTGAATGCGATCTGCGTATTGTAGTGCCCGCGCTCGGCGTCATCCGGGATTGTAACAGAGATTGTGAATTCCAATTCATCGTCCGCTTCGAGTTCTGCGGATTCAGGTGTTATGTTGATCCACTCCACCTCGAACACATACTCGCTGTAAGGCTCCTCGATGATTGTTGGATTCACCGATATAGTCTCGTTGTTCGGGTTTTTCACCGTCACGGTGAATTCTTCGCTCTCGCCTGGCATCAACTCGGTATGAGCGTGCTGTGGACTGATCTGAAGCTTTGTTATGTCTATATCAGATACGCCCATCATATTTCCCGGTGGCGGTGGTGTCTCTATCGGTACTGATATCGGTACCGGAACCACTTCTGCCGCAATGCATGACGCGCTGACAAGCATCAGCATTAGAGCCAGCAATGTGCTCACTGCTCTGTACGTTTCGGTTTCCACTGTGTCGTCCTCCATTTATTGTTATCATCTGTCGATGTATCGACAAATATATTCCATCATGTGCAAGTCTTCGTACTTAAATGTTTTGGTTTATCGAAAGGGGTTATGATGGAATATGATGGATTGTGCTTTAATGACCCGACCCGGGTGGATTCGCGATGGTTCGTCCATTATCTCGCATGTTTTACCAGAGAATACACTCACAGTAAGCTACGGGGAAAACGACCACTCACGCCCCCTCGTCCAAGAACAGTACGTGAGAGTTCCCCCATATACACGCTTGCGCATCTTGCAATCCTTCAAGTGTCCGCGCATCGACGAATCATTCGATCACCGCTTTTATAATTCCGGGTTGAAGCCATGGTGCCATATCGAGAAGATACTGGCTGACGGTTTGACTTCCGATTTTAAAGCAAATGCATCGATGCAGGCGTGGCAATAGTTTCGGGGTAGGGGTTTAGCCGAGTTGAAAAACCATGAGATTACACGAGATTAACACAGGAATATGATGGTACACACAAGATATTGGCAATATGTTTGCATTTTATATCCTGCTGCCTCATATCTTCTTGTGGAAATCGGTGTGATCTCGTGGTTGATAAACACGTACAGTTTCAGTATTCCGCGCAATCGACACATATCGACAGGCGGTTGATGTCGCCTTCAAGCAGAACTTTGAAACGGAGTATAGTTAAATATATATACCATAATGCACTATTAATCACCATGGACGACATTGACCAATCAATGGTGTACTTTGCATGTACGGTATGTGATTTCATGTTCCAATCCGACCCGAACTTCGTTCCGATCATCTGTCCGCAGTGCGGGAGTGAAAACGTCGTGCGGACGTGACGGGAGTTATGATTACGACACGCCAGGTACCTGTCTGGCAATCAGGTGGATATTACCGGTTCCAAGTCGGATCGGCTGCCCGACAATCACGTTCTCGGTGACGCCGCTTAATTCATCGATATCGCCACGCATACCTGCATCGATCAGGTGATTCACAGTCACCTCAAATGCCGCTCGTGCAAGGATGCTTGCTTTCTCACCGGATAGTCCGTGCCTCCCGATCTGCTTGACCTCGCCATCGCAGGTCATCATATCGGAAGCGAGCATGATGTGTCTTGAATCCACGTTCAGTCCCTGTTCACGCAATGTGGATAGGATCTCGTTTATGATCGAACTCCGGGCAGCTTCGATGCCAAAGACCTCGCACATCTCACCAGGATGGTTGCTGGTCGTTCGCGCTGGATCCACACCCTCGATATCAAGAACTTTCTTAAGCGCAGTGCCTTCGGTGTACAGCACGTATTCAGAACCCTCCTTCTGTATAACCACCCGTGTAATCTCATCAAAACCCTTGAGCACGACTTTCCTGAGGTTTCGGCTGAGCATAACCAGCGAACCGAGATTAGGTTCATTCGGTTCGAGTGTAAGTGTGTATCCACTCACACTGATCTGGATCTTCAGCTTTCCTTCAAGCTTATCGATGATATCGGGCATCGCCAGCTTTCGCTCATACATCGCGTCCTCATCGAGTTCAATAAGGATTCTTAGATTCGTGCGGTCGGTGATAATCTCTCCCAGATCTACGATGGTCGTCTTCTGAATCAACCATGCAACATTCTGAGCCAGTCTCCGGCTTGCACCGTCATGTTTCTGTAGATATACAGTCATCACCGGAGTGCTTGGGTTCTTCCGGGCGTCAAGGATCTCGATCAGTCTCGGAAGCCCGAGTGTCACGTTGATCTCGGCAACTCCTGCGTAGTGGAATGTACGCATCGTCATCTGAGTCCCGGGTTCACCAATCGACTGTGCCGCCACCACACCGACAGGGTCACATGGCTCGATGCAGGCATCGACGTACGCGTCAGCGACACGGGCAATGATCTCATCCAGTTGCCCTGCATCAGGCATAACCTCGAGTAATTCCTCGCGCATGATATCACTGATCTTTGATGGCAGTGCGAGTGCGTAGACTCGCTTCTCAATATCTTTTACTGTTACACTGCCACTCATTTCTCCACCTCCACCACATCCCTGACAATCCGGTTGATTTGATCACGACCAAAACCATGTGAAGGATCGACGCCGTCCTCGCCAAACAGGGTCTGCACAACTATGCCGCGTGTATCCCTCACCGTGCCGTCGCGCTGTGCCTCCAGATCCTGAAGCGCGTTCACCATCCTCCGCTGAAGGTATCCTGACTGGGACGTTCGCACCGCAGTGTCCACAAGACCTTCCCTACCACCGATCGCGTGGAAGAAGTACTCTGTCGGTGAAAGCCCACTCTTATAGGAGGCTTGTACGAATCCGTGAGCATCCGCGCTGAGATCTCCTTTTTTGAAATGTGGAAGCGTGCGATCCGAGTATCCTCTGTGAATACGCGCGCCACGCACAGCCTGCTGCCCGACACATGCCGCCATCTGCGCAAGGTTAAGCATTGAGCCTCTTGCGCCTGACACAGCCATCGCAACCGCTGAATTGTCGATACCAAGATGTACGCCTGCCCGGTCGCCAGCCATGTCACGAACTTTTCCGAGAACCTGCATGATCCGCAGTTCAAGCGTCTCTGCAAGCGTCCGCCCTGGCAGCAGTTCAAGCTCCTTGTGCTCGTATCGATCGATCAGGTCTTCGATACCGTCTTTGCCATGTATAGCCTCTTTACTGATCTCCTGTATCTGTTTGTTCGCCTCGTCCGGGATATCCTCGTCATCGATCCCAAAGCTGAACCCGTGGTACATGATGCCCCTGATCGCAAGATTGGTAACATTGTCTATGAACCGTGTGCCATCAGTTGCCCCATACTCCTTGATAATCTTTGAAATAACCAAACCCTTGAAAGCGCCGATCGATTTCTCATCGATGGTGCCGCAGAGCAGTTCTCCGCTATTTATGACAACATAAGCGTCATTCGGACAGTTCTCCTTCATGCATGTGTCGCATTCCTGGCAGATCTCTGCTTTGTACTCAAGATTTAACCCGCCCGGTAAAATCCGGCTGAATATCTGCTTTCCGGTCCAGTATGGAACGCCATCAACAATTTGATCCGGTTCTGGTAGGTCGCGCACACCCGCCTTCCGCAGAATCTCAAGCGAACTGTTCTTATCGATTTGTTTTTCACGAGTCAACAGGAACATGCCTGTGATGTGGTCATGGATTCCCCCGATGATCGGTCCGCCGAATCTTGGCGAGAGGATATTTTCCTGCACCCGCATCAGTATCTTTGCCTCGGCTTTTGCCTCTTCGGTCTGCTGCACATGGATATTCATCTCATCGCCATCAAAATCAGCGTTGTATGGTGGGCAGACCGCCGGATTCAGTCTGAACGTCTTTCCGGGCATCACCTTGACCTCATGCGCCATGATACTCATCTTGTGGAGCGATGGCTGCCTGTTAAAGAGCACGATGTCGCCGTCCTTGAGATGCCGATCCACGAACCACCCGTATTCGATCGTCTCGGCAAGCTCCTCCTTATTCATCTCGGTAACCTTCATTTTGTGCTCGTCTGTGCGGACGATGTAGTTTGCGCCCGGGTGATTGACCGGACCACGGCGGATGTACTCCTTGAGTTCTTCGATGTTTCTTGGCACGGCTTTGATCGTAAACGTCAGTTCTCTTGCGACCCGCTCAGGAACTCCGACCTCGTTGATCGATAAATTCGGATCCGGAGAAATTACAGTTCTTCCACTGAAATTCACACGCTTACCAGAGAGGCTCCCCCTGAATCGCCCTTCTTTTCCTTTCAGACGCTGTGACAACGTTTTGAGCGGTCTTCCACTCCGATGTCTTGCTGGAGGTATGCCAGAGACGCTATTATCCATGAAAGTGGTCACGTGGTACTGCAAGAGCTCCCAGAGATCCTCAATGATCAACTGCGGCGCGCCGGCTTCCTTGTTTTCCTGAAACCTCTGGTTTATACGGATAATGTCAACAAGCTTGTGTGTCAGGTCGTCCTCACTCCGCTGCCCGGTCTGCAGCGTGATCGAGGGGCGCACCGTGACAGGTGGTACCGGCAGCACAGTCATGATCATCCACTCAGGACGTGCGTTTGCCGGATCCATGCCAAAAACAGTGATATCTTCATCCGGTATGTGCTCGAACCAGTCCCGGATATCGCTTGGAAGAAGCTTGTTTTCGTCTTCGTAGTACGTGGTTGGTTTTTCGTAAATGACTTTTATCTGGTGTTCGCCGCAGTACGGGCACACATCAGTCTTTACAGCTTCGGCAAAGACGCGTTCGACTACCGAATCGATGGGCTGCCCCCTGCCCCGCAAAACCCCGATCTGCTCGAGGTGTTCCTTCTTTGACACTGGTTCGATTAGCAGCCTGCTGCAACTTCGGCACGTGCCTCGCAGGATGTTTCGTATCTGCTTGGCAAATCCAACATGTATGCATGGCGCTACCAGTTCTATGTGTCCAAAATGACCCGGACACTCGCCAGCCCTGCCGCTGCAGGTCTTGCACCGCAATCCGGGATCGATTACTCCAAGCTTTGGGTCCATAAGCCCCATATCGATTGGAAATCCATCTTCATCATAAGTATCGGCTGTGATGATCCTGGTGACACTCATGTTCCGATATTCCAGTGGAGAAATCAAACCGAATTTTATCCTTGTGATTCGCTTTGGAGCACTCAATTGTTTCATTGCTATCTGTCTGGTTGTTTTTGGGATAAAGGTTTTGTTCTTGCGAGGGATATTCAACCCGGATATTTCGTGATGCCCTATAAAAAAATGCGCGGAACCGCCCATGTTTACAACATCATGTTTATAAGAAACAACATAGATGTATAACTAGTTCGCTTCTATCCGCTTTACACCGGAACGCGGGGACCCCTTTGTCGTTG
>JAYEGZ010000027.1:0-5442 GCA_034659315.1 Methanobacteriota archaeon | reverse complement strand
TTTGCGCTCGAGCGGTACGAGCAGTGCTCGCTCCAGAGGTTCAGGAAGCAGCCTTCCTCGACCGGGTTCGGCGGTCGGTTCAGTCGTGTGGTGATAGTTTCAAGGTCGGTTGGAGGTAGTAGGGACATGTTTTAGGTTATCTATCTCTGTCAGGATAAATGTGATTTGGTTTCGGGGGTTTGAGAGGGTTTGGTGCATACATATGTGGTTCAAATGTAAACCGGGTTGTCATCTCGAAGACTCTTCACTTCCCCCCGCCCATTTTCATGTCACCATTCCCGAATAAATAAAAGAATGCGGTCTCATCTTGACCCATCTCTCTTCATCAACGCCAATTAAATTACCGCACCGGCATTTAACCTCATTTCCATCCCTGACGCTGTAATCCATGCTTATCCGGTCATTCCAGCAGTGCCACACCCTGCCTCCCCCGATCTTCTGGTATTTGAAGATCTTTCTTTTGCATTTGGCACATTTTATTATTATCATCTATAATCATCCAGCCTCATGCTTTTATAGATTCTCTTAGCCATTTTCCAGTAACGATCGGTACTGACCATGCCTTTGCCATAAGCTTCATGCCAGGAGGCAGGAACCGGCATATCCCTATACAATGATTTGCGTCTCGCTTCAAGCAGCATTCTCGGAGCTTTCATAAAATCAGCCCCGCAGATAACGCGGTTTCCTGTTTCTGACGATAAGCGCTCCAACCATTCAAGTCCTGTACAACTTCTCATCAAATGGTGGTCAAGAATCAACGTATCGACTTCCATGGATAGTCGCTTAGCGTTGCGCCACGCCATTTCAGCCTGCTTTTTCGAAAGTTTACTGGGCATATAGATAGACGGTCCGTCCGCCAATACGATATCAGGTTCCCAGTCCAGTATTTGAGAGATGGCTCCGTCGTCAAGGAGTTGGGTATCAGATGTGTGCACAAAGACGCAATCTTCCTCGATCCGGGTCATCATCACAGTCTGCGGATTATTATCTTTGCCCCCATGAAACACCGGTCCGGAAAAGGTCATCGCCCCATGCGTTATACCTTCTGCTGGAGTCAAATCGTTCTTCAGGATAGTGGAAATAGATTCTACTCGTTTTTTTTCGATCGGATGAAGATGATGCGGGTTCTTAGTCCATATCCTGACATTATGGTTTAATCCGATTATTTTTTTAATGTTGAACTGATAAGGATTCGCATCTGCTAACGGAATGTGATCTCCATGAAAATGACTGATCACGATGTCGGTTGCTTCTGACCATCGTTGCATGATCTTCTTCTGTAGCCCCTCATCCACTGCTACCTGCAAGGGGTGGGGAAGCAGCCCGTATCTATTATAACCCAGTGCGATACCCGGATCAACCAATATCCTCTGCTTCTCGGTCCTTATAAAACAGCAGAGACCTCTTACACCCAACGATTCGGTTCCTATGATCTCTATGTTCATGTTATCACTTTTATGATATATCCGGGCGCTCTAAATCAGCCTCTCTCTTTCATGTTTATATAATCATCTTTGACTCGTAACTACAGCCCACACCAGGATATGATCAGCCATACCAGTAACCATGCAGGGTCCTCAAAATCCGAAAAACCAGCCATTTTAACTCAAGACAGCAGAACCACGTCACCGAACTCCTCTTCTCGTGAATCGGCTGCGAACGCCATGAACGCGAACACACACCAGACCACCGCTCCCACGAATAGAAGGATATACCCAATCATCAACATGCAGAACTGACTTAGCAGGAATAACCAGTGGTTATTGAGCTGGTCCGCACGGGCGCTGCTTGCATTGTACAATTCCTGCTCGCCTGCTGACTGGTATTCGTTTGCGGCAGTTTCTGTCATGTTTACTGCAAACCTGTACCCATCCGAGGTTCCATCGTAAGCAAACGGGTTGACCAGCAGTTTTGCGTCGCCCCACTGGTACAGGTCTTCGGACGCACGCCGAATTGCATCCTCCGCATCCACACGGTTGTTGTTTGCGCTCTCGATCTTCTGATTGTAGGATGATACCGATTCTGCCGCCAGTTTATATGCAGCGCTGCACTGGTCAGGCGAGTTTAAAAGCTCGTACGTTATAGCTGCATGGCGGTATGCAATGATCTTTGTGCGATCGTCCGCAGCGTCTGCCGCCATCTTCTCAAAATATAGAGACTCCTTCTGCAGTATGCCGGTTATATAATCATTAGACATTTTATGGATATTGGTCTGCGCCTCGGTCTTCGCGCTCTTCTGCATGGTGTCCACAGCAATTCCTGCGACCAGCAGATCGTTTGTCGCAGCCCCGTGATCGCCCGCGCCAGTCTTCATGACTGCCTGTTCCATCGCATCAAGGAACGTTACAGACGCCTGTGAGACGCTTGCAACCGACGCCCATTGCTCAGCACTCTCCGCGTTTACAGACAGCATCCCGAGAGCCTTGCCTGCGATATTTGACGCATCAAAGCTTCCTGATCCCTGGATGGTCTGCAATGCAGCCTTCGTCGCTGCGATATCGATCGGTGTTGCGGTCGCCTTCAGCGCTATGGTCCCGTTCCCTGCGCTGTGTGTGAGGAGATGGCGCCAGGAGTAGGTCCTGCCAACCACGGTTTCTCCACGGAACCGGAGCGTAAACGTGAGCGCCACAGAACTTCCTTTCGGTATCGTGGAAGCCGGCAGGTTAACCGACATCCAGTCGTCCTTCCCGTCTCCCGGTTGGCTTTCATCACGAACAATCTTGACAGAGGTGATGTCCTTGTATCCAAACACTTCACTCAGTGTTATCTCCAGCGGGACTGATTTTAACACGTCAACCCTCCCAAAGTCCGAGCTGTATGATGCCATCTCAAATTTAACCTCGTGTTTAACAGTCACTGTCACCGTAAGGGTTTGCGATCCGGCTTTTCCGGCATCAACGCGCAGTTTGCCCTGATGCTCACCCTCCGGGGCTGATGCAGGTATGATGATCGTCAGTGTGGCGGTGCCCGTGCTCTGTTCTGAAATCGTCGATGGATTGTTCACGCTAAATGTTATTCCTGCATCAGGATTGCCATAAGCAGCCACGCTGCCCAGGGTCATCTTGGTATCACCGTCGTTTACAATCTGAAACGTTTTTTCGACCTCAAAGCCGGTCTTCTCCATCTCTGTTCTTGGCTTGTTGAATACTACGGGATCATCTATCTTGATGTTCTGGAGCGCGGCAAGGTGCGCCGGGACCAGACGATTGACGTTAATGGTGATAGTGCCGCTGCCATATGAGAAATCGGCGGTTGCGGGGTAGGTCCCTTCGCTGACCGTCCCTGCAACACGCACCTTGATCTGCACACTCTTCGTGGCGCCAGAAGCAATAGTTATGGGAAAAGAGGTTACCTTTGTCAGGTCGATACCACCTTCGGACATCCGGAGCGATGGTTCATGCACAGTCATGCTCGTGTTCCTAGTATTTTTCAGCGTGAGTGTTACCGTCTTCTCCTGCACTTTTGCATCCCCGTACCGTGCATCAAGCGAGATATCACATGTTGCACCGGTAACTGCGAGGTCATCTGCCTGCACAGTCTGCACGAGCACGACAAACAGCAGAAACAGCAACAGAGCCTTCTTTATCATCACAATCATCACCCGATCACCTCGTTTCCAAGCAATGTATCCTCAACAGCGTGCGTCCACCTGAAGATACGGTCGAGTGCGATAATCAGGATCACGATGAAAAATGCCCCGAACGCCGCGGCATATCGCAGAAAGACGGCAACAAGTTCAGTGTGCGCATCATCGACCATGACAAGCATCTCATCGATCTGCGATGTCTGTTCGTCGCCGTGTTTTGCGTATAATTCGTAAGCAGTGGCAAGTTCCCTTTCAGAAGTCCTTGCAGAGAGAATTCCCGTTACAACGGTTATCAGGTTGGTTGAATTGTTAAGTCCGCTCATAGCCTGCTCAAAGTTCGTCTCTCCGACACAGAACGACTCGTTTGCAACCTCCATGTCGAACCGGTACTCGGACTCGAGTTCCTTCACCTTGAGATCCACGTATGTCGTCTTTGTGAGATCCTCCGCCTCCCGGTATGCAACCCGAGCCTGCCCATAGTAATCGATCGAGAGGCGTGTATTGTTCTCATTTTCGGCAAGCGCCTCAAAATAAACACCCTGATCTGTGAAAAAATGCGTCAGCGCCATTCTTGGATAAATCGTGATGAAATTCTCTTTTGCCTGATTATATCCTTCGAGCGTGTCTATATCACCCTTTAACTGGGCAGCCTTAGTCAGCGCAGTTTCATGCGACTGCGGATCGCCTTTTGATGCAAGATCATTGATCTCATCAAATTTCAGGAGAATGCCGCCCTGCCCTGACGCAAGGTTCACCCACTTCCTTGTCGTGGTGGTGATCTGGTTTTCCGGAAGGGTTTGCAGTGTAATCAGGATCTGTTTGTGCATAAGGTCGAGTTCCTGATACCTTGCAAGCACAGGCGGTTTCACCTCACTTGCCTGCTCGACCAGTTCCCGTTTCAGTGCATCGTCCCCGAGAGCGGGTGCTGCGAGCATGGATAGCACTGCAACAGCAGCCAACAGATTAATCACCAGATCAATCGCACGAACCATAATATAACCACCACGAAAAACCATATATGCGTTGCGGTTAATCCGGGAATATGGTAGGTTTTCTGATCGGTGTCGGACATGCAGGGGGTGCGCTTCTGGATGCCGTCTGCGAGCGTGGTGCAGGAAAGAACCCGAGAATCGCGATCAATCCGAGGGTTGCACTTGAACATGTCAGGAAGAAGGAGCAGTACCTGCTGACCGATAAAGGATTCTTCGGATCAGGTGACGACGAAGTCGGGCGACGGGATTTTGCCGATACCGCGGCATCTGCATCTGCAATGGATTCGTATGACGCAACGCTGCTTGGATTGCTGAACGATAACATCAAGGACGCCGATTTCGCAATTATTTTCTTGGGTCTTGGTGGAATCACCGGACCCGGGATATCACCAATCATAGCACGCATGTTAAGCGACCTTAACATACCAACCATGGTCTTTGGCGTGCTGCCCGCCCGGACCAGAACCGGCGCAGATGCGCATGCACAGTACCAGAACGTGGGCTATGCGATCGAGCATCTCAGGAAATATACTGACGCATTCATCCTGATGGATAACCAGCGCATCGCATACACAAGCAACATCGAGAGTGCGTACCCGCATTTCAACCAGTATGCTGCTGCTGTAATCTCTGACATCCTGTCCGGATCAGACCCGAAGGTGAGCACCGCATCAAGCCTTGGTGTCAGGGACCTTATGTCAGGCATATCCCTCCCCGAGGGCGGTTTTTCCGTGTTCGGGCGTGCAAGCGTACTGTCAAAGGACCTGCCCGGATATTTCATCCCGGTGGGGGGGCACAAACTGATCGACGTGCCAACACTGATAGGCGTCGCTGTCGAGAAGCAGTCGATGGATGTGGATACGA